>DAHVPC010000007.1 GCA_027318475.1 Candidatus Cloacimonadota bacterium
CTTGGCCTTAATCAAGTATTAATCAAGCCTTAATCAAGCGTTAATAGTTAAGGCTTGATTAAGGCTTGATTAAGACTTGATTAAGGCTAATCTCCCAGGGCCAGACCAAAAATCCCCAGATAAGAGTATGAGTTCTCCGCTGATTTCTCTACCGATTTCGCTGGTAAATCAATGGATTCAGGGTTTCAGGTTCATTATCCCGCTCCCCTCTAAACCAGTTTGGCAGGGCCCAGATCCCCTCTTCCCAGTCCCTTGAAGTCTTCCTGTAATCAATAAGGTTACAACCTTGAGCAATTGGAATAAAACTTGCGTGGATTTGTATTTCAGATATCCCTAACCGATTTTTCGGCCCGTTGTTTCCCCATTGGTTGTAAAATGACCAAAAAAGTCGGCAGATCGCTCCCCCATTTTGGGCGCCAACCGTCTATAGAAGTGTAGTTTCATAAGGAAAACCATTAACTGGAGTACGAGATAAGGAGTTTGCCATGAGACGCTGTGTTTTGACAACCTTGATCCTGCTGGCGGCGATATTCGCGCTGGCTCAGGAAATTCCTTTGCGCCAGGCCTGGAAGTTGGATTGGCGGGGCACTTATGTCCGCAGCACCGACGGCTGCGTGATTGCCCTGTGGGAAGACACCGATGCCGGGGATACGGATATCTGGGCGCAGAAGCTCAATCCCTCGGGTGTGCCGCAATGGACGGAACCACGGATCATAGTCAGTGCTCCGGGCGTTCAGGAAATAGCGGCCTGCGTGCCAACCTCGGACAACAACTTCGTGGTGTTATACGAACAATCGGGAAGGGATATCGATCAGGGCGTCCGGGTGCAAAAATTCAGTTCCAACGGCCAAGCTCTGTGGGGCGAAAACGGCGTGCAGATCAGCAGCGGTGGCGGCGCTTTCGTCGAGACCAGCCTGGTCCCCAACACAAGCGGCGGAGTTTATGCGGTGTATGGCCGCAGTTATGGTTTCCACGATGTCATCGGCCAAAATCTGGACAGCTTTGGCAACCAGCTATGGACTGCCGGCGGGATCGTCCTGGCCAGCCATGCCAACAGCATAAACCTTGATTCGGCGGTGAGCGACGGCGAGGGCGGCCTCATCGTCAATGTAAACAAACCGCAGGGCAGCATCCGCTATACCGAACTGACCCGCTTTTCACCGCAAGGCACGGTGATCGGCAATAATCCCATGCTGCCGCAATCTGCTTTTCCCGGACTCCGCTATTCCATACTGCGGGACGCCTCTGGCGAATATGTGCTCTGGAATGTAAACACCAATGCCAATGGCGGCCTGATCCTGCAGCGGATGGACAACAGCGGCAATCTGCTGCTGCCCGCGCCTGTGACGGTATCACTGTCTGCCAATACCGAAGGCATGAATCCGCCAATCCTGAAACCTGTTTCCGAAGGCGGCCTGATGTTTGGCTACGAGGACACATCCGGTTATCTGGATGTCTATCTGAAGGTCCTGCGTCTGGACAACTCTTACGCTCCCGTTTGGGGATCCGCCGGAGTGCAGATTGCCAGCAGCGCTTCTTCGGGCTGGGTTTTCCGGAACCTGCAATTGGCGGTTACAGACGGCGGCGCGGCCTGGCTCAGCTTCGTGCAAAACAACGCGGAAGACACAGCCCAGGAATTGAAAACGCAGTATGTGTCTGCCGCGGGAAACCTGCCCTGGGGCGAAAATGGGATCACGCTCAGCGCTCCCAACCGTGATCTAACCATGCCCATGCCGGTGGCCTTTTCCGACCGGGGAATGTTCCTCTGGCGCGACCAAAGGGAAATGCAGAACGCCATCCGCAGGCAGGTTTTGAGCACCGGTGGCGCGACTTTCCAGGATCTGGGCGGATCTCCGTTGGTTTCGCGTCTCAATGGTTTCGCCGGAACGATCGGCGTGGCGGCCTTGCAAGACAGATATCTGGTGCTCTTTGTGGATATCCGCAACGGCTGGTTCAACACCTACTACCAGCTCTGCGACAGCGACATGAATCCACTTTTAGAGCCCAACGGCAGGCCGCTTTATCAGCCTTCAGAAATGCACTTGACCGATTTCAGGGTGTTCCCTTTGCCGGATAACAGCGTTGCTATCCTCTACCGCGCTATAGATTACGGTGGGCAGAACCTGGCGTACCATCTGCAAAAGATCGACGCGCAGGGCAATACACTGTACCCAGGATATGGCGTCCAGATTACCCAGAATTTGTATGTCGAGTCAGACATCCGCATCAGCAGCAGCGGCGAAGACATCTACATCGGTTGGACGCAGGGTTCCTATCCCCAGGAGTATCTGATGGGGCAACGGATCACGAACGGACAAGCGTTGTGGGGTCCGGAAGGCAGGGTCTTGATCCAAATGCCTGATGCCGTCAACATCACTTTGGTGAGCATTCAGGACAGGTTTTTCACTTTCAATGCCAGCGATGCGAATACCGATGCAGCCCATGGCTGCGTCCTGAGAATCGATGCCAACGGCGATCCTGAAGCGGGCTGGCCAGCCCTGGGGATCGAGGTTGTGAACGCAGACGGATATATTCACGACTATTCCCCTTCGACCGTCAGGCTTGGCGACGACCTCGTGGTTTTCTTCATCACCAGGCCCTCATATGACATAGTGCTGGCGCAGCGCATCACTCCAGCCGGAACCAAGCTTTGGACCGACTCTGGTATCCAAATGCCGTTTAGCAACATCCAGAGCCTGGTGAAAGCGGATGACGGCCTCATCCTTCTCTATTCCGCGCAATTCGAACCGCAGGACCTGCGTTTGCAGAAATTGGGAGGAAACGGCAACCTGCTCTATGGCGCAGAAGGCCATCCAGTGGGAGCCGGAATGGAATCCCTGAACGATGCGACCCTTCTGCGCTTCGCCAATGGAAGCCTGGCCTGCCTCTGGACGGATTACAGGCCGGGATCTGACTACGACCGGGATCTTTACATCAGGCACATCAACCCGCAGGGAATCGCCATGGGCTCTTGCCCCGCCACGCTTTGCGGAGCCTGGCTGGAACAGGATCATATCCAAGCGGACGTGATCGGTAACTCCGCTTTGGTGGCTTGGAACGACGCCCGAGCCGGGATCCTGGACTCCGAATACTATGTTTCCGCGATCTACGCCACACGCGTCAACAGCGCCTGGGTCGAGGTTTCCGATCCCGTTGCGCCTGCGCTTGATCAGCCCGCACTCCATCAGAACTATCCCAATCCTTTCAATCCCGAAACGACCATCGCGTTCAGCTTGCCAGAAGCCGGAATCGCCGATCTGGCGGTGTTTAACCAGAAAGGCCAAATGGTGAGGAGCCTGGTTTCCGGCCAACTGTTACCGGCTGGCGCTAGTTCCTTGGTCTGGGATGGACGCGACGATCAGGGGAATCCGGTGAGCAGCGGGATCTATTTCAGCCGCCTGACCTGCGCGGGAAGAAGCGTTTCGCGCAAGATGGTGCTGATCAAGTGAACTAACGCAGCCAGGCCAGGATTCAGGCTACCCTATTTCAAATGTTCGTGCAGGAAGTCGTGATATTCCTGGTTGTTGAAGACGAGTTCGTCGTGCGTGCCCTGATGCGCGCGCCCCTCTGAATCGATGAACAGCACGCGGTCCACGTAATGCAGGGTGGAGAGGCGGTGCGAGATCACGATGGCCGCGATGCCGGGATAGTGGATGTTGATATCCTGCCAGAGTTTTTCCTCGTTCTCCGCGTCCAGTGAGGCGGTAATGTCGTCCAGGATCAGCAATTGCGGCCGTTTGATCAGAGCCCGGGCGATGGTCACGCGTTGTTTCTGCCCGCCGGAAACGCCCAAACCGCGCTGCCCGACTTTGGTCTGTTCCCGTTCCGGAAAAGCCGCGATCTCCTGCTCCAGTTGCGAGGCGCGCACCGCAGTCTGATATTCCTCATCCGTAGCCCCATCCACCGCGAAAAGCACATTGTCCTTGATCGTCCCGGTAAACAGGACCGGATCTTGCGGCACATAGGCGATCAGGTCGCGCAGGTCATTCAGGTCGATCTTCTGAAGCGGTATGCCGTTGAAGGTGATCGCGCCTGAATCCGGCTGCAGCAGACCCAGCACGAGATTGGCGACCGTGCTCTTCCCCGCTCCGGTGGAACCAAGGATCAATAGACGTTCGCCCTTCCGCAGGTCGAAACTGCAATCCCGAATGGCAGGCTCGCTTTTGTCGGGATAAGTGCAGTCCACGTTCTCGAAGCGCAATTCCTGCAGTTCCGCGGGCTTCTCGGTGCCGGACCAGGTGTCGTTGAAACTGGGGTAATCCTTCATGTCCTCCAGGCGGTCGATATTCACGAAGGCCTGTTTGCCGGAAACGAAGAGTTGCGGCAGGTCCAACAGCGGATAGATCATCATGCTGAGGTAGGAATAGAACATGTAGAAGGTGCCCACCGTGATCCTGCCTTTCACGGCCATATAACCGCCGAAGAGGATGACGCCGATCTGGGCGAAGTAGTCGATATACTCGTAGATCAGGTGCAGCACGGCATTGAGTTTCACCACGCTCATCTCGGTCTTGAAACGGCGCGCCAGCGCGGTATCGAAAAAGCGGTTGTACTTTTCCTCGCTGACGAAGGCTTTCACGATGCGGATGCCGGAGAAACTCATCTCCAACTGGTTGTTGATATTGCTGATCGCTTGCTGGTTGCGCTCGAAGTTCTTGTACAGCCGGTCCGAGGTGAAGTAGAAGACCACCATCATCAGCGGCAGCGGTGCCACCGAAAGCAAGGTCAGGCGAGGGCTGATGCCAAACATCACCACCAGCGAAAACATGATCAGGCTGAAGGAATTCAGCGCCCGGAAGATCCCGGAGCAGAGGAACCAGCTGATCTTCGGGAAATCGCTGAGGTCGTCCGTAAGCCGCGTAACCACGTCGCCGGTGCGGTATTTCTGGAAAAAGCGGAAGTCCTTGGTGACCACGAAACGGAAGTAAAACATGCGCAGGAAGTGCTCGAAACGGATGTTCACCCAACCCCGGAAGGCAGGATAGAAACCGGTGACGAACTGCGCGAAACCCAGTCCCAACAAGATCCAGATGATGCGGTTGACCTCGTCCATGGGGGCAGGATATTTGCCTGGATTGGAGAGGATGTTGCGCAGCAGGTCGATCAGCCTGCCAAACACGATGGGATGGGCGATGGAGACCGCCGAACTGCCCAAGGTGAAAAAGAGCATGATGATCAGGAACCATTTCTGGTGCGTCCACTGGCGGATGATCCACTTAACGTGCTTATTCACCGTTCCGCTCCGTAGCGATCAGCTGGAGTTCCACAAGTTTGCGGTACTCGGCGGAAAGCTCCATCAATTGGGTGTGCGTGCCGCGATGGATGATCTCGCCATCCTGGTAAAAGAGGATCTCGTCGGCGTCCAGCACCGAAGTCAGCCGGTGCGCCACCACCACCGCCGTTTTATCGGAAAACACGGTGTGCATGCTGCGCTGGATCTTGGCCTCGGTTTGCGGATCGATGGAGGCGGTCGCCTCGTCCATGATGATCAGTTCCGCCTCGAAAGCCAGAGCCCGGGCGAAGCTGATCAATTGCTTCTCGCCTTGGGAAACGTTCTGTCCGCGCTCCGCCAATTCGCTGTCCAGGCCAAGGTTCTGGCCCTGGATAAACTCGTCCAGTTGCACGATGTTGATCGCTTCCTGCACTTTTTGCACCGGCACCGTGTCGTTGTAAACGCGCACGTTTTCCAGAATGCTGCCCGGGAAGAGGAAGATGTCCTGTAAAATCAGCCCGATCTTGCGGCGCCAGGCGCGGAACTCGATCTCGTCGAGTGGCACGCCGTCGATCAGGATGCGACCTTTCTGGATGGGATAGAAGCCGCAGAGCAAGCTCACCGTGGTGGTCTTGCCGCTGCCCGAAGCTCCGACCAGAGCGATTTTGGCGCCCTTGGGTATGGTGAAGGAAACGTCCTTGAGGATCCAGTCCTCGTCCTTGTAAGCGAACCACACGTGGTCGAAGCGGATTTCGTGTTCGAAAGAGGGAATTTTGGTGCCGGTGAAGATCTCTTCCTCGGAGCCCAGTTCCGTGAGTTCCAATATGCGTTTCAGGGACACGAAAGCCCGCTGGATCTGCATCACGTTTTCCGAGATCTGCATCAGCGGCCACATCATGCGGAAGATGTAGTCCACAAACACGATCAGCGTGCCCAGGGTCACCGCTCCGGCGATGATCCGCGGCGCCATCATGCGGATGATCAGCACCAGGAACAGCACCTCGAAAAACAGCATGAACACGCTTTGTGAGCCATACTCCAGAAACGAAGTGCGCGTCTCCAGGCGGTATTTATCGGCCGAAGCCTGTTTCAGGTCTTCATACACCCGCTCCTGCCGGTTCAATGCCTGGATGATCTGCATGCCCTGCACGTAGTCGGTAATCTTGGCGCTGAGCAGCGCGTATTTTTCCCGGATCAGCCGGTAAAACTTGGAAAGGTATTTGATCAGGAAATAGTAGCCCACGATCGCTACGCCCATGAGGGGAAAAATGTAGGCTGCCACGCGCCATTCGCGCACGAACATGACGATGAACACCCCGATGAAGAACAGCACATTGCCGATGATGCGGATGGACAGCTCGGAAAACAGCGCTTTCACGCGCTCGCTGTCGCTTTCCACGCGGGCGATCAGTTCGCCCACCTGCCTCTGGTTGAACCAGTCCACGGGCAGGGTCAAAAGGTGGCGGAAGACCTTGGCCTTGAAGTTGGTGATGATTTTGATGCCCAGGCGCGAAAGCAGCACGATCTGCAGATAGGAGAGCAGGCCCGAAACCACCACCACGCCGATGAACAGCAAGCCGTACTGGTACATCAGCGCGACGTTGCCGCTGGGTATGCTCTTGTCCACGATCGCCGCCAGGATCAGGGGATAGATCAGCTGCAGCGAGGAAGTGAGCAGCATCGCGAACAGCCCGAAGCCGAGCAGGCCCAAGTCCTTTTTTACATAGGGAAAAAGGAGCTTGAGATAGAAAAGGGTGCTTTGCTTGCGTTCGGACATTGGCTTCCTTGTCGAATATAAAAACAATGGTCGGGATGAGAGGATTCGAACCTCCGACTTCTCGGTCCCGAACCGAGCGCGCTAACCGGACTGCGCTACATCCCGACCGGTTTGGCTCAAACTTTGTTGAGCCAGCTATCTGTCAAGAACTTATTCTTTACCGATAGCCTTGAGCAGGCGCTCCGCCTCCTCCGCGGTGATTTTGCCGGCTTCCAGCATTTCCAGGATCTTGATCCGGCTGCGTTCGTCGACCTCACTCTTTTCGCGGCTGCTCATTCCTTTGCCAGCTTTGCCGAAAGCCGATTCCATGGTTTTGTGCACATAGTCCTTGATGGACTCGGGATCAAAGAATTCGTGGTGGAACTCGAAACCCTTGCCGCCAAAGGGTCCGCGGAATTGCGCACGTTGCTCGCGAAACCGGGATTCGCCATCGCGGAAGGGGCCTTTCACCTTGCGGAAGATCTCTTTCAGGCCGTCGGCCAGCTCATCGCCCGCTTGTTCGACCACTTTGATGACTTTGTCCTTGGTTTCCTGGACCTCAAACTCCTCGACCGCGGTCTTGAGCTTGGCGAGCGAAGCGGCGAGTTTTTCCTGGATATTGGTTTCAGCCACGCTGTTGATGGCGCGTTCGATCGCCGCGGTGACTTTTTCCAGCGCCCTGAGCGCTTTTTCCTTGTCCTCTTCGCTCACGGACTTGCCGATCTGTTCTTTCAATTCCGCCAGTTTGAGGCTGATGAAACCAAATTCTGCCTTGCCTCCGGAACTGATCTTCACCGCTCCGTTTTCCGTACGGACGCTGATCCTGGCGCCGCCTTCGCCGCGACGGACGATTCTGCGGCCGCCTTCAGTAATGACCTCGGCATCGAGGTTGGCGGTCACGGAACCGTTTTCGGTCTCGGCCTGCAGTTCAAACGCGAAATCTTCCGGCACGGACAGATGGATGCGGCCGTTTTCGCTGCTGAAACTGAACTCCCCGTTTTCCACAGGCAGGGTTTCGTAATAGATCAGGCCGTTTTCGGTGCTGATGTTCACCAGCGGAAAGGCTGCCTGGCGGATCTTGAGGGGGCTGTTCTCAGATTCCACCTCGAGTTTGCTGCCGCTGACCTTTTCCGCCACCAAGGGCCCGTTTTCCAGATCGATCTCAAATTCGCCGCTGCATTCGCGCAAACTGATCGGGCCGTTTTCCGCCTCGATGTGCGTATGGCCGGAGCATTTCTCCAGCGAGACCGGGCCGTTTTCGTTGTGGATCACCAGAGGGCATTCCAGGCCTTGCACACTTAGCGGCCGCACTTCGGATGTCGCCACCACCATGAGCTGTTGCGGAACGCGGATCTGCACCAGCGAACCGCGGCTCCCGGCCCATGATTCCGCCAGATGCGGAATTTCGTCCAGGACGATGGAAACCGTCTTTTCAAAGAGATTCACGTTGAAATATTCGGCGGTGTCGGTGCCGGAGACGAAAGAATGCAGGTTCAGTTCCGCCTCGATCTCGAACTGCCCGGTTTCTGAAGGGCTGATGAGCACTGGCGCCATGTGGTTTTCGATCTCCACCTTTTCCGCGCCGGTGAAGTCGTAGTTCAGGTTTATCTTGGCTGTTTTCATGATTTCCTCCTTGTGTCAATCATGTTGATGGCTTCCTCCACGGATATGAAGCCCTGCTCCAGATCGCTGAAGATATCGCTGAAATCAGTGGGGGAAGGCTCTTCCCTGGCGATCACCTTGATGATTTCCGCCAGACGGTTTTTTACGGTTGGATAGGAGATGCCGAGGCGCTTTTCCATCTCTTTGATGTTGCCGCCCACGGTGATGAACAAACGTATAAACTCCAGCTGCGCCGGCTTCAAACCGGTCAGCCAGCTGTTGGTGAAGGTCCCCGTGAATCCCACTTCGCAGGCTGGGCAATAGAGTTCCCGGATCACCAGTTCCTTCTTGCAGATCGGGCAGGATGTCAATTCCATGATCATCTCCTTAATAATGTCAATGCCAAGTTTGAATATCTTAAGATTCTGTCAAGAGAAATTTCAAATATCTTAGGTTCGAGTCCAAATCGCCGCCTATTCTGCTCGGCAATCCTCCCCGCGGGTAAGCCTTAATCAAGCCTTAATCAAGCCTTAATCAAGCGTTAATAATAGACACTTGATTAAGGCTTGATTAAGAAGTGATTGACAGGAATCCGCCAGCTGGAAGGATGGAATCCCAGAAAGGAGTTCACTATGAAAGTAACTGTAAAAGATGGAATCAAGGGCTTTTCGGGCCGTCTCGACGGAGCGATTTACTATTATCATCCGCGCCTGAAGCGCACCCTGATGCGCCGCCAGCCAAAAATGCCAGCCCAGCCGCAAAACGCGGACTACGCCACGATCGCCCAGCGGATCAAGGCTTTAAACCCCTCGTCCGCCTACCGCTACGATTTCAAGATCTACCTCAGCACCTTGCGCGATCATGACGACCAGGTGACCTATCCCTCCTGGTACAGCCTGTTCGTGAAAATGCTCTGGGCGCTGCAAGCCAAATACCCCTCTCAGGTGGATCTGAAAACGCTGACCCGGTCGCAGATTATCCAGCAGGAACTGCCTTGCGTATCGGTCAGGGACGCGGTCGAGAATGGCCTGCTGCCCATGGTCCCCGGCATCGAATATCTGGATCATCAGATCTAAATCTGAGTGTAGGGCATTGCCGTAACACCGGTTTCAACGGGTGTTCCGGCAATATGCACAGCCTCAGGAAGTGAAGTCAGATGGAAAGCCAGATAAGCCCCAAGGGGTTTATTACCTCTTTTTTTTACCTTACCCCAAAAATAGTCCCAACACTTTGACCACTCTGAACGTTTGCTATATGTGCACAGGATGATAAAGTGATATGATCGATCTGGAAGAATTCGTCAGTACGCATGAACGGCCGTTGCACAATTTCGCGCTGCAGCTTACCAAGTCCGAAGACGAAGCGGATGATCTGGTCCAGGACACCTGGCTCAAGTGCATGGTCCAGCAGCAGTTGCTGGTGTCTCTAACGGTCCCGAAACAGCGCAGCTGGCTGTTCACGGTGCTCAAGAACCGCTGGCTGGACATCTGCCGGCACCGGAAGCTGGAACGGACCCTGGAGCTGAGCAACGAGCCAATCGCTCCGGCAGTTACGCCAGTGTACCGGTTGGACGAACATCTGGACAAGCTGCCCGCCCTGGAAAAAGAAATAGTCCGGCTCAGGTTCTGGTCGGAATTCAACAGCCGCCAGATCGCCGAAGAATTGGGAATCCCCGAAGGCACGGTGCGCTGGCGCTTGAAATCGGCAATGGATAAACTAAGAAGATATATGGAAAAGAGTGATAAGGAGGAACGATGTCAACTCTGATCAAAAACGTCGGCATCCTGGATGCCCGCAAAGCCTCACCTGAACAGCTCCGCGAGATCGGCAAGGTCGTAAATGTCGGTTGCCTGGTGATCCATCCGGGATTAAAAGCGGAATTACTGAAAATCAACCTGCAAGACGTGGGCAAGATGCTGGAACTGGACGACGATTACCGTTTGCACACAGGCCCGTTGGAGATCTCGCGGCAAATGCTGGAGGACACCCAGGACAGCCTGAAACTGTGCGTGGTAGGGCCTCTCAGCCTGGAGCCCGATATAACAGTCGAGCTGCTGCAAGAGAAGCTTAGCGGTTTATGTTTGATCGGGCCGGCCTCAGTTCCGGAACACCTTTACGGTACTTTCATGAGCGTTGCCCGGGATATCGTGGGACCGGTTTCCCCCCTGAAATACGCCGGACTCAGAGCCGCGGGCAAGATCCTGATCACCGACACCTATCTTAACGGCCTGGAGGACGGGGCGGAACTTACTGTGGCTGGCAATGTTACCTTCGCGGAGGAGGTTGACGCCGAACTTTTCGCCCGCAAGATCAGCAAACTGCAGGTGGTGGGAGCGATCAAATGCCTGGACACGCAGGAGGAGATGCTGCACAAAGTACTCACCGCCAACAGCGTAGCCAAGATCAAGATCATCCGGGTGGACTTTCATTACGTGCCCGGCGGCACCATGCTGGACACCTTCACCATCATGACTGTGAACAAACAGACCGTTTCCTGCCCGGGCTTGCTGATCCTGGACGAAGAGGTGACGCCTGAACTGATCAAGGAAAAAGACATTCATTTTGAAGCTGGCACCCTCTACTTCCCGAAATCGGTGATGCGGGAAATGTCTTCCCGCCTGGCTCCCAAAACCAAAGGCATACCCTTTGAGCCGGGGAAATTGGAACTGGTGGCCAGCCAGCAATGCATGACCCAAGTCCGCCTGGAAACTATGCCGGATAAGGTCACCCTGGTTGTCAGCGGCGAACTGACCATCGGCGAGGAAGTCAGCATCGAACAGCTTTCCGCCAAGATCGGCGTTCTGGACAACTATGGCGAGATCATCGCTTCGCGTGACCAGGCCAGCATCCTGCAAAGCAAGCTGCGCCACGACGAAGGCAGCGTGGTGATCTCAGGCGAAGAGGACGACGACGAGGACCACGCCAAGTACGACAACGTGATCGAGAACCTCGCGACCTACGTCTTGTGATTCTTTAAGCAGTTGTTATCGTTTAAGTTGAGCCCTGCAAACGCGGGGCTTTTTTTCGCAGGTTCTTCTGTAGTGGGCAGAGATCCCGGAGGGAAAAGAATTGGGGTGGGGACGTCCCAGGTAGTGTAGCTTTCCAATGCGACAACAGCTGTTGGTTTGTAATCCTCCACTCAAGTCGGCTCCGCCAATTCTGTCGACCCGGAGCCCGACAGCCCAGCCCCCCTTCCAGCAGCGCTGAATTTTGCATGAACGTAAATCTGGAAAAATGTCCCAACACTTGCAGACACTCATACGTTAGATAAGTGAATCGATGATGTTTGGGAGGAACAATGACGAACATCAACAGGACCCCGCAGCAAGCCATGGCCTCCAACGCCAAAAAGGCGGACGATGATCTGCAGCCCTGCACTCTGAGGGAATCAAACGGTCCTCAAGTGGCTGACCTGCATATCTTGAGTGTCTGGAACGAGCATCGCGCCCGCCTGAACAGAACCCAAGTGCATTTGTTGTAGGATCAAACAGCGGGTTAAACAACTGGGTAACCCCGGCCGTTTAACCCGCATCATTTCTACGCTTCCGTTCCGTAACGCTGTTCAGGCGGTCCGGATGCAGGGGGCAAGCTTATTCGGGCATAGACTCACTCACGGGAAACCATTTTTCCTTCAGGGTTTGGATGGTGCCTGCCTGTTCCAATTTGGCATAGGCTTGTTTCCACTTTTCGACCGTCTCGACTGGAGTTTGTTTGGAAATGGCGACGTAGTACTGGGTTTTCATCAGTTCCAACACAGGTTTAAGGGCGGTGGCCTCGACGCCGGCTTCCTTCAATAAGCGGGGCAGGTTGACATCCGTGAAGACCGAAAGGTCGGCCTCTTTGCTCATCAGCATCTTGACGGCGTCCTTGGGATCGGGTTTGCTGACCAGATTGGTGAAGCCCTGTTCCTTCAGATACTGCTCCGTGAACCAGTCCGTGGTGGTGGCGATGGCTTTGACGCCTTGGGCGGTTTTCAGGTCGGGCACCGCCAGTTCGCTATCCTTCAGGGTGTAGAAGCTGGAGATGTTGTCGCCCAGGGGACCGATGAAGAAGAACTTGTCCTCACGTTCCGGAGTTTTCTCCATCGTGAACAGGACCACGTTCGGTTCGGTCAGGGCGCGTTTGTAGGCGGCATCCCAGTTCATCAGTTCCGGGACGGCCTTGGTTTGCAGTTCGGCCTGAATGGCGGCCACGACGTCCGCTCCATAACCGGTTACAACGCCGTTTTCCAGGTAACTGAGCGGGGGATAATCTTCGGTGAGGATGGTCATGGGGGTTTCTTTGCGGGCGCAGGAAACAAAAATCAACACGCCCAGCACCATAAGCAGCAGGCTTGCCTTTTTCATAAGGGCCTCCTTGTGGTGAAATTTTGGCAAGTAAAACGCGGGTCGCCAGTCTGTCAAGGATTTTGCGTAGTCATGCATATCCGCTTAAACGGCAGATAGTTACCGAGATTCGGATTGATCCGGATTGGCGGTATGAAAGCTTGTGAGAGGCCGGAAAGGGGGTGGTGGAATTTATTTTGCCCGCTGAAAACGGGAAAGCGCCAGGCCGGAGACGATCACGCAGATCGCCAGGATCTGCAGGATGGAAAGGGTTTCGGCCAGCAGCAGCACCGCCAGCAGCGATGCTATCACTGGTTTCAGGAAGAAATACACGGAAGTCCGGGCGGCGCCTATGCCTTTCATTGCTTCAAAGTACATCAGGTAGGCGATGCCGGAAACCATTACCCCCAGATACAGCATTATCCCGGCTTTTTGCCAGCTGAAATCCAGGAATAGCGGCTTGCGGGCAATGATGTTATAGATAAAGAGCAGGATTGCCCCGCCGATGAAGGAAACGCTGTTAGTGAGGGCGTTTCCGTGCTTTTGCAGACTCTTTTTGGCCAGCGCCAGATAGAATCCGAACGTGACAGCTGCGCCCAAGCCCAAAGCTATGCTGAGCGGAAGATTCAGATAGCGGGCTGCGGCCAGTTCGCCTTCCCCCAAGATCAGCAAAGCCACGCCAGCCAAAGCCAGAGCCAGGCCGAGGAGCTGAAACAAACTGAGTTTTTCGCGCAGCAGAAGATAAGCGAAAATACTCACAAAGAGGGGATTCGAACTCACCAGCACGGCGCTGAGCGAGGCTTTGCCGAAATGGACTGAGAGCTGCAGCAATAGCATGCTGATACAGACATTCAGGAAGCCCAGAAATACCAGGGCGGGAAACTCCGCCAGTTTCAGGGCGCGCCGCGCCTTGCGCAGCTGCAGCAGCGCGAAGGGCAGGATCACCAAACCGCCGATCAGGAACCGCCAGGCTGTGATGGTGAACGGCGAGACGCCCGGACCCAGGTATTTGCTGGCCAATTCGATGGTGGAATAGACCACGATGGCCAGAGCAGCCAGGATGTGGTATTTGGTGAGAGAGGGTTTATCCGGCATGGTTTCGATCTGCTAAAAAGGGCCAGCGATCGCTGGTTGCAGGACCAGCGACCGCGTGACCCCTATTCCGGACTCCGTTGCCGGAGCCCGCTTCAAGTATCGTTTGCTTACTTCATCAGCACCATTTTACGGGTGGATGAGTACTTGCCGGAGTGCATGCGGTAGTAGTAAACACCGCTGCTGACTGCGATGCCGTTGTCGTCGGTTCCGTTCCAATTGAGGCTGTGCGTGCCTTTGCCTTCGGTGAGGAGGTTCCAGGTCTTCACTGCCTGGCCCTTCTGATTGTAAACGGTGATCTGCACCGGTTCGGCTTTGGCTGTGAAATAACTGATGGTGGTCTCCGGATTGAACGGATTGGGATAGTTGCCGATCAGCTGAGTGGTGGCGGGAACTGCCGTGGCGTCGTCATTGGCCACGTTGCCCCAGTCGGAGAGCTGGCGGGCAAAGACCTGCGGCGTGTTGTTGAACTGGTTGACCAGCGCCAGCAGGCTGAAGTTTCCTGTGGGAATGGGCTCGCCAATGTAATCAGCGTCGTAGAAGGCGGTTCGGAACACGATCGTTCCGCTGTCGTCCACCAAGGTGTAGTTTGTGCCGCTGGCGAAGGTTCCGGTTTCCTGGAAGTGGGCATTGTTAAACCTCACCAGGCGGGCCTGGTACATTTCCACATTGGCGTTGACGTTGGCGGCAGTCACCACCGGTACGAAGACCGAGTTGCCGGAAGAAGTTGCTGGTCCGGGGTTCGCCACGGGTGTGAACTGCAGCATATTATTGTAGCGGGCGATGGTTCCCGTGATGCCGGTGATTCCATCCATCAGGTTGTAGCTGGTGGAGATCACTCCGGAAGGATCGTCGATGAGGACGCCGGCTCCGTTGTCCTGCACGAATTTCTGGTTGCGGAAGGTCTGCTTGAAAGTCATCACGACTTCGCCGGAGACCATGTAAACGCTTCCATCGCCGGCTGTCAGAGCGCGCAACTGGGTGACGTTCTGCACCACCTGGGAAACGAAGGTGTAGGTTCCGGAAGCCACATAACTGGGATCGAATCCCGTGGCATAGGCGATGGCTTTCAGAGTGGTGGTGGCGGTCAGGTGCACCGGAGTGGTGTAGATCGTGCCCACTGTGGTGGTGGGATTGGATCCGTCGGTGGTGTAGCGGATGGTGGCGCTGGGCGTGGTGGTTGAAATGGTAACGTTGATGGGCTGGGAGAAAACGCCGGCAGGGGGATTGAAGGTAGGCGTGGCGGCGTTTTGGCCACCGCCCGGATCGAAGGTGTGCATGCCGATGTCGGCTACATAATCCTGCGGTTGAACCAGCCATTCGGAATTATCCATGTTGGTTCCGGCTCCATCCACGAAGTCCAGATTTCCCGAAACGATTTCGGGCTTTCTGATCAGGGTGTGTTCCCGGGTGGCGTTTTCCACGCCGGCAACCGGCCAACCCAGGTCTGTACCGGGATTCTGCTCATAAACTCCGATGATGTCGATCAGAGTGTCGCCGTGAAACAGCCCCACGCAGTCGTTGCCGTTATAGTAGGTGACGGTGTGGGTCATATCCGCGACGGCTTGGATGGCGGCATTGGCGCCGGCATTGGCGATCACGAAAACGTCGTTGTTGGCCAGGGTTCCGGAGAGCGTCACGCTGTTCGTGGCGGACCAGGTACCGCCATTGGAGGCGAGTTTCATCGTGTAGTTGGAAAGGTCCACCGCAGCACCGGTGCCATTGAAGATCTCGAGGGCTTTGTTGTTGGAACTTCCCTCCAGATACTCCGAAATGAAGAGATCCTGGGCCTGGGCAAACATCACTGCGATGAGCCCCAGCAGCAGGATCGAGACAAGTGTTCTTTTGATCATGGTCTTTACCTCACTTTAGTTAAAATCATTAACGCGCAATACAGGAAGGCGCCTGCCAGCAGGACGCTGTCCACACGGTCGAGCATTCCGCCGTGGCCTGGAAAGAGCCTGGAGGAATCCTTGACGCCGGCAAAGCGTTTGAGCATGCTTTCAGCCAGATCGCCCAATTGCCCTGCGATCCCGGCCGCAAAAGCGGTCAAGAGAAGAGCGGGCAGATCGGAAACAAGTCCGGCATAATATAATATAATCACAAAGATAAAAGGAACAAGCGCCCCGGCCACGAAGCCTTCCCGGCTCTTGTTTGGGCTCACGGGAAAGATGCCGCGCCGCCTGCCCCACTTCATGCCCACTAAATAAGCGGCAGAATCAGCCGACCAGATCAGGAGCACCAGCCAAAAAAGCGCTTTGGGCGGCTGATGCATCAGGCCAAGGCGTGCGCAAAGGGCGGGGAGGCCGGCTGTGTAGGCCATGCCCCAAAAACTCAGGGCGGTACGGGGCAAACTGCGCTCGCCATCCCAGTTTGCCAGGCCTTCCAGAATGGCCAGGACAAAGGCGGTTCCCATCAGGACAGGTTCCCAGCCGGGTAAAAAGACCAGGCCCAGATACAATGCAGGCGCGAATAGAACCCAGTGCCAGCCCGGCTTGTAGGCTGTCTGCCTGAGCATGCCGACAAATTCCCCGGCGCATACAACGGAGATCGCTCCCAAACCCGCCACCAGCCAGTATCCACCCAGCCACAGCAAAGCCAGGGCAACCGGAATCAGCAGCGCGGAGACCAGGATACGTTTGTGCAATTCGGTCATTTGGGTTTCCTGCCTCCGAAACGCCTTTGGCGGCTTTGGAAATCGATGAGCGCTTCCAGCATTTCCACTTTGCCGAAATCGGGCCAGAGGGTGTCGGTGATATAGATCTCGGCATAAGCGCTCTGCCAGAGCAGGAAGTTGGAAAGGCGCCGTTCTCCGCTGGTGCGGATGATCAGGTCGGGATCAGGCTGCCCGGATGTGTACAGATAGCGGGAAAAGGTCTCGGAATCAAGCTTGTCCAGCATTTCCGGGTTACGCAGCGCGTCCCGCCCTATTTTCTGGACCGCTTCCAGGATCTCGCGGCGCCCGCCGTAATTAAAGGCAAGATTGAGGGTCAAACCGGTGTTCTGATGCGAGACCGAGGCCACCTTGCGCAGTTCGGTCAGATACTTGGGATCGAGTTCCGTCTCGCTGCCCAGGATACGAACCACGATGTTCTGCCTGTGCAGTTCGCCGATCTCCTTGATCAGCAGTTCTTTGAACATCCTCAGCAGGCCCTGCACCTCGGCCTGCTCGCGGCTCCAGTTTTCCGTGGAGAAAGTATAAAAAGTCAGGAAGCCCAGCTTCAATTCCACACCCAATTCCACCACCTGGCGCAGGGCGCGCGATCCCGCCCGGTGGCCATACAGGCGCGGCCTGTGATGCAGCTTCGCCCAACGCCCGTTGCCGTCCATGATGATGCCAACGTGCCGGGGCAAACGGCTGAGGTCGAGCTGGGGCAGCAGGTCCTGGTAGTTCATTGCATCTTCTGCTGGGCGTTGTATTTGAGCCAGGCGTAGATAAAGCCGTCCAGGTCACCGTTCATGACCCTGTCCACCTGCCCCACTTCATACTTGGTGCGCAGGTCTTTCACCATTTGATAAGGTTGAAACACGTAGGAGCGGATCTGGTTGCCCCAGCCGATATCGGTCTTGCCGGATTCGGTGATCTTCTTCTCCGCCTCCCGCTGCTCCTCGTAGTGCTGGTACAGGCGGGATTTCAGGATGGCCATGGCCTTTTCGCGATTCTGGATCTGGGAGCGTTCGTTCTGGCAGGAAACCACGATCCCGGTGGGCAGATGGGTGATGCGGACCGCGGAATCGGTGGTGTTCACATGCTGTCCGCCGGCTCCGCTGGAACGGTAGGTATCCACTTTGAGGTCTTTGGGATCGATCTCAACCTCGATATCGTCGTCGAACTCGGGGTAGACGAAGACCGAGGCGAAAGAGGTCTGGCGCTTGCCCTGGGCGTTGAAAGGCGAGATACGGACGAGGCGGTGGATGCCGATCTCGGCTTTGAGCATGCCGTAGGCGAAATTACCGCTGATCTCCACGCTGACGCTTTTCAAGCCAGCTTCTTCACCGGCCAGGGAATCGATGATGGAATAGGAAAACTTGCTCTGTTCAGCCCAGCGGGTGTACATGCGCAGGAGCATCTCAGCCCAGTCCTGGGCTTCGGTTCCGCCTGCTCCGGCATGGATGATCAAGAGGGCGTTTTCGTGATCGAATTTATCGTTCAGATAGCATTCGATCTCGGCTTTTTCGATGAAGGCTTTCTGAGTGGGGAGTTCCGCCACGGCCTCCTGCAGCAGGTTTTCGTTGAAATCTTCTTCCAGCAGCAGAAGATAGGTCTCCAGCTCGTCCTTGAGGCGTTCCAGCGTATTGATATGGTCGATCTCCTCGTTCACCTGGCTCAATTGCCGGGAGATCTTTTTGGCCCTGTTCGTGTCGTTCCAGAAACCGGGGCTGTTTACCTCCAACTCCAGTTGCGAGGCCTGCTCCTCTTTTTGGGCGAGATTAAAGTAACCTCCTGATCTCGGAAATCTGGGAGATCATGGAGTTCACTTCTTTGCGGTAATCTACGTATTCCATGGCGTTCATCCTGCGTGGGTCTGATAAAAATTTTAGCGTTTCATTAAATTCCGCGCTCAGGATTTTGTCAATTCTTTTATGAAAACCCAGAATTTCATTGACAGAATGGCGAGAATTTCTAATTAAGCCCTCTCTTTTGCGTGGGTTGCCCAAGCGCCCACGACACCTGACTGAGGTAATGAATATGATTCCTTCCCTTTGGTACATCGCTCCAGCCGGAGCCATCATGGCTTTGATCTTTGCGGCGATCTTCTTCCGCCAGGTCAAGAACGCGCATCCCGGCAATGCCCGGATGATCGAAATCGCCGGATACGTCCGAGAAGGCGCTTTTGCCTATCTCAAACAGCAATACCGGGGCGTCACCCTCTTTTTCCTGGGCGCTTTTATCGTCTTCATGTTCATGTCCCAGGTGCTGCACGTGCTGCACTGGCTGGTGCCCTTCGCTTTTTTGACCGGAGGTTTTTTCAGCGGACTGGCCGGCTACATCGGCATGAACATGGCCACTTTGGCCTCCAACCGCACTGCGCAGGCCTGTTCCGAGAGTTTGAACAAAGGCCTCAAGGTCGCTTTCCGGGGCGGAGCGGTCATGGGTTTGACCGTGGTGGGGCTGGCGCTGATCGACATTTCCGCCTGGTTTTTCATCCTGAACAAGTTTGACTTCCCGTTGCATCAGATCACAGTGATCATGCTCAGTTTCGGCATGGGCGCCTCGACCCAGGCCCTGTTCGCGCGTTTGGGCGGCGGAATATTTACCAAGGCGGCCGATGTGGGCGCTGACCTTGTGGGAAAGGTGGAAGCGGAAATTCCGGAAGACGACGTCCGCAATCCCGCCACCATCGCCGATAACGTGGGCGACAACGTGGGCGACGTGGCAGGCATGGGAGCCGACCTCTATGAAAGTTACGCCGGCTCGATCCTGGCGACCGCCGCTCTGGGCATGAGCGCCGTTTCCACGCTGGGAGCGCAGTTCGAGGCGTTCCGCTTCAACTTTGTGGTCGCGCCGATGGTCCTGGCTGGAATCGGAGCCCTGCTTTCGATCCTGGGCGTCTTCATGGTCAGCACCAAGGAAAACGCCGGCACCAAGGAATTGATGTTCGCCCTCAACAAAGGCGTGTACGGAAGTTCAGTGCTCATCGCCGTGGCGGCGTTCTTCATCACGCGGATGTTGCTGCCTGCGGATTATTGGTTCGGAGTGTTCATCTCCACGGTGATCGGCCTGATCTGCGGAATCCTGATCGGCTTGTTCACGGAACGCGACACCTCGCACAGCTATGAGGCCACGCGCAACATCGCGTCCCAGGGAATCTACGGCCCCGCCACCGTCATTCTGGAAGGTTTGGCCGTGGGCATGCGTTCGGCAGCCGCCCCTGTGATCACGATCGTGGTGGGGATTCTAACCGCCTTCATCTGCAGCCATGGTTTCCAGAGCATTGAAATGGGGCTTTACGGAATCGGTTTCGGCGCGGTGGGAATGTTGGCCACGCTTGGCGTGACCCTGGCCATGGACGCTTTCGGTCCGATCGCCGACAATGCCGGCGGCAATGCCCAGATGTCGCATCTGCCTGACAATGTGCGCGAAATGACCGACAATCTGGACAGTGTGGGCAACACCACCGCGGCAACGGGCAAAGGTTTTGCCATCGGTTCGGCCGCCCTCACCGCCATGGCCCTGCTCGCAGCCTACCTGGAGGAAGTGCGCGCCGGCCTGGTCCTCATCGGTAATAAAGCCGGAGAATACATGTTCCTGAGCATTAACTACGGCCGCGACCTGGTCGAGAGGGTGCGCGTGGATAATGCCTCCAT
This sequence comes from Candidatus Cloacimonadota bacterium, assembly GCA_027318475.1. GTDB lineage: Bacteria > Cloacimonadota > Cloacimonadia > Cloacimonadales > Cloacimonadaceae > Syntrophosphaera. The sequence goes on from DAHVPC010000007.1 coordinate 20,297, forward strand.
CTCCGATTTCATCAATTTCTACCAGATCCATGTGCTCAACCCCAAATTCCTGATGGGTATCTTTGTGGGCGCCATGGTCGCTTTCGTCTTTTCCGCGCTCACGATCAAAGCCGTGGGCAAAGCCGCGGGCAAAATGGTCCATGAGGTCCGCCGCCAGTTCAAGGAAATCCCCGGAATCCTGGAAGGAACCGCCAAGCCCGAATACTCCACCTGCGTCAAGATCGCCACAGTGGGTGCTCAGCAGCAGATGTTGCTGCCAGCTTTAGTTGGCATCATCACGCCGATCATCGTGGGCTTGATCCTGGGTGTGCCGGGCGTTTTGGGCGTCCTCTGCGGAGCCCTGGTCAGCGGCTTCGTATTAGCGATCATGATGAACAACGCCGGCGGAGCCTGGGATAACGCCAAGAAATTCGTGGAAACAGGCGAGCACGGCGGAAAATCCTCCTCCGTGCACAAAGCGACAGTGGTCGGCGACACCGTGGGCGATCCTTTCAAGGACACCGCCGGTCCCTGCATCAACATTCTGATCAAGCTCATGAGCATGGTCTCTATCGTCTTTGCCGGCTTGATCGTCTCCTATTCACTCAGCGTCGAGATCATCCAGCCGCCATTTTCCGGACGCGGCGTCGACCGCTCCAAGCACAACGTCATCATCCGGGTGGACAAGGCCAAATACGATAAAAGCGCCTGCGCCAATTGCGCGCTGCTGACTCCGGACTGCTTCGACAAAGAAAAGGAAGCCGCTGCTGACCCTCAAAAGCCGGCTGGCGCGGTGAAACCCACTCCCCAAGCCGCTGCCAAACCTGTGCCGGAAAATACCCGTGGCCAAAGACCTTAGCGCTTTCCCGCAACGCATAGAACTGGATATCGAATTGGGGTACTCGGCCGAGTACCCCAATTCAGCATTTATCTCCTGCAGTTTCGACGTTTACCCGATCTTCGGCAGCAAGGCCCGCATCCCCGTAAAACTGACAGTGGACGGCCATGTCTTCCGCTCCAGTCTGGCTCCCATGGGCGGTACGCACATGATGGTCTTCAACAAGCAAATGCGCGACGCCACGGGATACAAGGCCGGAGACCGCATCCACATCATCCTGGAACGCGACTCCGAGCCCCGTATAGTGGAGATTCCCGACGATGTCAGGACAGCCCTGCTAGCCAACCGGACCTGGGAAAAGTTCCAGAAATACACCTATTCCCACCAGAAAGAAACCATGGACTGGATCAACGACACTAAAAATCCGGAAACCCGGTCCCGCCGCATCGCCAAACTGGCAGACAATCTCCTCAACCAATCCTAATCTGGGCATGGCCCTAACTGACAGGGCCGTATGCCCTTTACTACGAACCTGTTTTCCATCCCACTCCCATAACCGTTGCGCCATCATTGCGCAATGATCACGTGAACGAGCTGGGTTTACCGCTGGTTCAAAACCTGCATCTACTCCAGCAGCAGCATCTTCTTCACGCTCTGATAGGCGCCGGCTCTCATGCGGTAGAAATACACCCCGCTGCCGACAGCGCGCCCGCTGTCGTCCAGTCCGTCCCACAGCACGTGGTAATATCCCGCCGGCTGTTGCGCGCTCACGAGCTGGCGCATTTGCTGCCCCTTCAGGTTATAGATGGCCAGAGTGACGGCAGCCGGATCCTTGAGCGCGTAGGCTATCGTGGTTTCCGGATTGAAGGGATTGGGGTAGTTGCCTGTGAGTTCGGTGGCGGCAGGCGGAACGAGCGGATCGACAACTGCTGAGCCCGGAGTCAAATGGAAGTTGACCGTCGTGGTCTGGTTTTCCAGCACGCTGACGTCCTCCACGGTTTGGGAAATGAAGCCCTGTTTGGAGGCGGTCACATCGTAGGTTCCCACGGGCACCACCAAACTATAGGCTCCGGCGGTATTGGTGGTGGCGGTGTAGGTGGCCGCGGTGACCGTGGCTCCTGAAATGGGGGCGTTTTGCGTGGTGCGCACCACCCCGGAGATGAAGCCGGTGACCAGTTCCTTGACCAGCGGATTGGATAGCGAGGGCACGGAGAGGACGTTGGAAGTGTACACCGCTTTCACAGCCCAGCGATAGGTTCCGTTGGGCAAAGCGCCCCAGCCAGTATCGGTCAAACTCAGGCCGGTGATCGTTTGCGGCGTGAGCGCTACCCAGGCGGTCTCATTTCCTTCCTGGCCGGATGCCAGCCTCCACACCCGGTATCCCACCAATGCCCGCGAACCATTTCTGCTCACAGCTTGGGAGGGTAAAACCGGCTGGCTGAAGGCTTGATCCTGTCCGGCTCCGAATTGGGCTTTGGAGTAACGCAGAGGCAGGTCCAGATCCGGCCGCGGCTCGCTCTGCGCCTGAGTTCCGAAGCGAGCAAGCTCACCCGGCAGAAAACGGACCGGATTCACGGAATTGCCGATGTAAATGTCGTCGATGAACCACACATACCAGAGGCCGTCGTTGGTGGGGCCGTCCACCGCGTGGAACGCGACCCTTAGTTGCAGGCCTTCGTACATGGCGAGGTCGATCACGATCGGCGAAGCGTAATAGTTCCAGCCTCCTGTCTGGGCCGAGGCGTCCCAGAGCGTGGTCCAGGTGTTTCCATCGTTGGTGGAGACCTTCACGTAGTAGTGGTCGCCGTTGGTGGAGCCCTGGAACACGTAGGATGAGAAGCTCAGATAGGCAGCGGGGGGACAGTTGAAACCGGGCGTGACCAGCCACTCGTCCTGATGGTCATAGCTCCACCAGAGGCCGGCTTGATATACTCCATCCGGAGGTGTGGCGGGCTGTCCGCTGATGGTGATGGCCCCAAAACGGCACCAGGTGGGATACACGCCAGAGGTGTTCGCCGGGCCTGTATTGGTGATGGTTTGGGTCCAGTTGGGGGGCGGGAAGCCGTCCCCTTCGAAGCTCTCCACCACGTCCAATGCCGTGGGATCCGGCGCCAGCCAATTCAACTCCACCTGCGCGTTGTTGCCCGCAATTTCGCCATGCACCTGGCGCGGCGCGTAGGCCACTTCGTTCAGGATGATGGTGCCGAAGTTATAGTTTCCCGCACCGACGTTGATCGTGCCGGATACGTTTTGATAGCCGGGACAGATGACTGTGTAGTTGTAGGTGAAATTGGCATAGACGCCGGGGATCGTGAATACTCCGGCGGCGTTGGTGCTGGCGGTGTAATCCGCATAGCCTTGCAGGTAGATACCCGCTCCATTCAAACCGGCCGAGGTGTCGCTGGCCACCACGGTCCCGCCCACTGCTACCATGGGCATCTGCTGCAGCGTGATATTCAGCGTAATGGTCTGATCCTCAGGTATGGCCACGGCTTGGGAATGGTCGATGTATCCATAATGGGTGAAACTGAATTGATAGTTGCCGGCGACGATGTTCTGGATGCTGTATTGGCCTTGCGCGTTCGTTGTTGTGGAGTAGCCACCGGTTGCCGATTGGATGGCGACCCCTGCCAGAGGCTGGTTTCCGGCTCCCAGGACCGTACCGGTGAGATGTCCGACTCCACCGGGAATGATGAAGAAACTGGTCTTGGGAAATCCGGACGAGGCCGAACCACCGGGAGGACTGGTGGGATCGAACGCCGTGCCGTCCGAATAGGCGTTGCGGGCGCGCAAGGTGGTTCCGTCCTGAGTTAAAAACACATCCTGGTAGCTGTAGTACTGGGCGTCCATGGGACGCTGGACCATCATCACGAGGTTTTGCCCGGTCAGATACAAATAGGGCACCGGGAACGAGATGTTGATCAGGTTCTGGCCACTGGGATAACTCACCAATCCGGTAAAGACCTGGGTCAACTGCGTGGAGGGTATCCAGTCCGCGCTGAGGTCGGCGCTGGTGGTCGTTCCCAGCCAGACGTTCGTGGGCTGGTTGGGCAGATCGGTCACGAAGTTGTTGTAGAATCCCACGCCATAGATGGAGCCGATGGTGTTGCTCAGTTCCGCCGGATAATACATGCACTCGTAGAGCGAGTTCATATAGTACATGTCCAGCGGAATGCGATCGGTCTGCGAGCCGTCGCCGATTGTCAGCACCACCAGGCCCTGCGGCTGCACGGTCACGTTGTAGTTGGGGCTTTGGTCGTTCAGGTTGTTTTGGTCGCCGGTAAGTGACACCTTGCCGTAGATGTAGGTGGCGCCTTGCTCGGTGGGGGTCCAGGGCACAGTTACCTGGACGGTCTGGTTCGGGTTTATGGCCGTTCCGGCCACCGTTGCCAGCTCGATATCGCCCTGCTTGAATAGCTTTACCTGATAGTTGTTCTGAGCGTTGGTGCCCCAGTTGAAGACGTTGACCACATAGTTGGTGGCCATGCCCACGGATGGAGTCACATTGCCTTGCACGGAGAGGGCTGCGAGGTCGTTCTGGGGCGTGAATTCCAGCATCACGTTGTCCAGATAGATACCGCGATACATGTCGCCCATGCCGTGTTTGAACGCCACGGTCCTTCCGGTTCCGGCATAGGTGGAGAAGCTGACCACGTATTCGGCCCATTGCTGGGTCAGGGTCACGGTCTGGATATCCGTGAAGGTGGCGGAGTTCTGCGGATTGGCCATGATGCCCACGATCAGCGTGTGGTTCGTCCCGACACCGCGGGCGTGGAATTTCACGCGGGTCAGGTTCGTGGCGATGGTGTTCGCGTAAGGCGGCGCGACCAGGATCATCGTGGCGCCGGTCTGCTCGTAGTTGTTCATATACACGCAGTTCGGCGGGGAAACGCAATCGCCGTTGGTGGTGAATATTTCCGGCCCGGTGGAACCTTCGATGATCGCGGCCCATTGCACTGGCAAAGCGGGCGGCGTCACGCCGTCGAAACCCTGCAGGTAGGGCAGTTCGGTGATCGTGGGGTCCACGCAGGTGCCGGAAAGCGCCACTGTGTGAGGCGTACGGAAGGCGTTTCTGCTATCCAGGTTCATAACCAGGTTGTCGTTGATGGTGATCGTTGCCGTATGCGCTCCGGTCGCCGTCGGATTGTAGCGTCCCGTGAAAGTGATGCTCTGGCCGGTGTTCAGGCTGACGGGCAGCGTGGGAACGTTTTGCAGCGTGAAATGCGGGCTGCCGGCGATGTTGATGCTGTTCACGGTCAGGGTTCCGCCCCCGGCGTTCATCACCAGGAAGTTGCGGTTCTGGACGTTGTTCAGCAGCACGGTTCCGAAATCGTGGCTGGCGGGATTGACCATGAAGATGGGATCCGGACCCAGCGGAGTCATGTGGAAAGAGGTTTTGGGGAATTGGCCGGTGAGGTTGGACTCCGTGGGAGGGTTGTCCGGGAAAAACTCCGTGCCGTCGGAATAGACGTGCCGGGTGCGGTTCGTGCCCACGGTCTGGCAATAGAAGTTATCCATCGAGGAGAAATAGGTGGTGTCCATCGGCCGGTTGACCATCATGACCAGGTTTCCGCCGGCATAGGTGAAGGGCGTTTGCAAAGGAATGACGATGGTGTTCGGCCCGGAGGGATAGTTGACGTTGCCGTTGAAAACCTGGGTCAGTTGGGTGGCGGGGATCCAGCCGGCGGAAAGGTCCTGGCTCTGCGTGCTGCCCAGCCAGATCTTGGTGGGCTTGTTGGGCAGGTTGGTGACAAAGTTGTTGTAGAAGCTGATCGCCGTCACCGTGCCGAACATGGTCATTTCGGGAGTGAGGTAGATCGTCTCGAACAAGCTGTTGCGCCAGAACATGTTGACCGGCAACAGGGCTTGCTGGCCGCCGTCTCCGATGGTTACCACGAGCATGCCTGCCGGCATCACGGTGACGCTCAGAAGCGGGCTGGGATCGTTGAGCGGATTCTGGTCGCCGGCCATCACCACTTTGCCATAGATCTGCATCGGGCCTTCGGTTGCGGGAGTCCACATCACGGAAACCTGGACCGTTTGCGCCGGAGCGACAGTCACGCCGGGCACGGAAGCCAGCTCCACATCGGCGCTGCTGAACAGCTTCACCGTGTAGGTGCTCTGGGGCTGGGAGCCCCAGTTGTAAACTGCGACCGTGTACGCGGTGGCGTTGCCCACGCTGGGGGTCTGGTTTCCCGTCACGGACAGCGCGGCGAGGTCGTTGGCGGGAATCACTTCCAGCATCACGTCGTCGATGTAGATGGTCTGGTACCATTGCCCCAAGCCGTGTTTGAAGGCCACATTGCGTCCGGTGCCGGCATATGTGGCGAAACTCACCACATACTCCGTCCAGGTGGAGTTCAGGTTCACAGTTTGGATGGGCAGGAACGTGGCGGCGTTTTGCGGATCGCCCATAATGCCCACGACCACGCTGATCTCTTCGTTGGAAGATCCCCTGCCGCGAAAATGCAGGCGGGTGGTGTTGGTGGGAATGTTTGTGGCATAAGGAGGCGCGATCAGCAGCAGGCTGGCCGCCATATCGTCGTAGTTGTACATCCCGACGTTGTTCGGCGGGCTGAAACTGCCGTTGCCGTTGGTTTGGACATAGGCGTAGGTGGTGGTGGTCTGCACGATCTTGCTCCATTCGAGCGGCAGCGCCGGCACCGTCACGGCGTCGAAATTCTGCGCGTAGGGCAGCGTGTAGATCGTGGGGTCGATGCAGGACGCGCTGATGGGAATGGTGTGCACCACACGGGTGAGATTGTCCGTAACCGTCAGCGTCCCAGTGTGCGTTCCCGCCGTTGTTGGCAGATAGACCACATTGAACTGGATGCTCTGCCCGGTCACCAGGTTGGCTGGCAAAGCGGGCGGATTCTGAATGGAGAAATAGGCGCTGCCGGTGAGCGTCACGTCCGTCACGCCCAAAGTTCCGCCACCGCCGTTCATGACCACAACCTGGCGGCTATGCGTCGTCTGCATCAGCACCTGGCCAAAGTCGATGCTGCCGGGGCTGATGATCGCCACGGGATCCGTGCCCAGCGGAGTCATGTGGATCGAGGTTTTGGGGAACTGCCCCGTGTTTTCCGCTTCACCCGGAGGGTTCGCGGGATCGAAAGTCGTGGAATCGCTGTAGATATTGCGGCTGCGCGTGGCGCCCACGGTCTGGCAGTAGAACAGGTCCTGCGTGCTGTAATACTGGGTGTCCATGGGCCGGTTGACCATCATCACGAGGTTGCCGCCGGTGTAGGTGAACACGGTCTGCAGCGCGATCAGGACGGTGTTTTGCCCGCTGAGGTAGTTCACCGTGCCGTCAAACACCAAAGTGAGCTGCGTGGAGGGTATCCAGCCTCCGGAAAGGTCGGCGTTCGTGGTGGTGCCCAGCCAGATCTTGGTGGGCATATTGGGCAGGTTGGTAGAGAAAGTGTTGTAGAAGCTGAGGGCGGAGATATTGCCCGCCATGCCGATCTCGGTGGGATAGAAGAGCGTTTCGAACAGCGAATTGCGCCACCACATGTCCACCGGAACGCGGGCTTGCTGGCTGCCGTCGCCGATGGTCATCACCACCATTCCGGCCGGCATCACGGTCACGTTAAGCGGCGGGCTCTGGTCGTTGTTGGGGTTTTCGTCCCCGGCCAAAACCACCCTGCCCCGCAAGATCAAGGGGCCTTGCGTCGTGGGAGTCCAGCTCAGCGTGAAATCCAGGCTTTGGTTGGCCAGGATCGCGGTTCCGGGAACGGAGGCCAATTCAGTGCCGGTGGAAGTCACCAGCTTCACCTGGTAAACCGTCTGGGCGTTGCTGCCCCGGTTGCGCACGCTCACAATGTAGTTCGCTGGCGTGCCCACCGAGGGCGTCGTATTGCCGCTCAGGGCAAAGGCCGCCAGGTCGTGGGTGGCAGGCGGTGTGGGCAGAAACTCATAGATCGATCCGGCTCCGGGCCAAGTGCTGATCGAGGTGTTTTCCGCGGTCTGGGAAACCGAGGGCACGGCGCCCGGAGTGACGCTGTAAAACCAGTTGGCACCGCCGGGGCTCATATTGATCCCGATCGATGCGGAAGCGTTTTCCGGTCCGCCAGTTGAGGGGCCATACACGAAATCCACCTTGCCCGTCTCATAGAGCCGGATCTGGTAGTTGAACTGGTTATCGGCCCAATAGTTCCAGCGCAGGTTCATGTATTGGACCGTGAAAACGCGGTTGGGCGCGGTTCCCGAGAGCAGGTACTGGCAATCCCCCCCGCCCAAGCTGGTGTCGTCCCAAAGCGCGGCCAGAACGGGATACCAGTCCCCTGAACTGAGCTGGTTGCTCAGGTTGCTGTGGGTCAGAGAGGTCCCCAAGCCCACCCAGCCATTCGAAGACACCACGATCGTGCTGAAAGTGGATTCCCCATAGGGAAATCCGAAGCCGAGGGTGATCGATTCGGACAGCGCGTCGTCCGAAAGGATGCTGGAGATGGAAGTTCCGGTGATGGGGGTGTAGTTTCCGGTGGTGGCATTGAACGTATAAAAATCGTCGATGCCGGCAAAACATAGAGCCGCGAGCGCGACCATCACGAAAATCATTGCGGGCGTTTTCATGACAGCCTCCTTATGCTTTATTTACTAGGTTTATAGCATTTTAACGGTGCAGGAGCAGCGTTGGACTAAGTTTTAGTAAACAACATCACGTGGGCGATAGGTCATTCTTTATGTCCGCATATCAACGCGCCCGAATCTTGTCAATAATTATCTGAATCGGTCTCTCATATGTGTGGCAAGGCCGGTTTCCTGCTCTGGCGGATCGCTGTTTGGGGCTGTTAACCACCAGGGAACACAGGTTTCAACCGGTCGGACCACCAGATGAATCCAGGGTTCCGGCAATGACCCGCACTCTTTGATTACAAGCGCCTCCAACGCTTCCACCTTTCCACCTTTCCACCCCCTTTTTTTCTTCGATCCGGCGGCTTGGCGTTAATCAAGCCTTAATCAAGCCTCAATCAAGCGTTAATAATTAACGCTTGATTAAGGCTTGATTAAGAAGTGATTGACTGCCAGAGGCGGGAACCTGGCCTGTGCGGGTTAGCGGATAACGCACTTTTCGAGGCGTTGGGGAGCGTGCCGCGCCCTCTCCCGGCACAAGATTTTTCCACCGTAAATAGTTGCTGCTGTGAAAATATACACGGCGGGGAGTTTGCATAACGACTGGCAGAGATAACAATATTGTTGGCGTATAGGTAATATAATCTTGTTAAGGGCGGAATATTTAAATATTATGTAACCTCGCCCTAAATGTGAAATTCTTCTTGACAAGTTTATTTGGTTCGGGAGAATTGACACAGCATATTGGCCTGTTCCGGCAAATACGCTGGGATAAGTTTCTATGTGATAAAGCTTTTACCAAGGAGTTCAGCATGAAAAAGCTAATCTTTATGTGTCTCGTAGTTTCCCTGGGCGGCATTCTGAGCGCCCAAACCGATCCCCAATGGCTCTGGGCTACCAGTGCCGGCAGCGCGGGCAACGATATCAGCTACAGCATCTCCCGCGACAACTACGGCTATCTCTACGTCACTGGATTCTTTCTGGACACCGCCCAATTCGGCGGCACCCATCTCACCACTCTGGGAAGCAACGAAATCTTTGTGGCCAAACTGGACGCCAACGGCAACTGGCTCTGGGCAGTCCGGGCCGGCGGAACGGGTGACGACAAAGGCATGAGCATTTCCACCGATGGGGATGGGAACAGCTATGTGACCGGATATTTCTCCGGCACCGCCGATTTCGGCTCCACCACCCTGACCAGCGCTGGCTCAGCGGATATCTTCATCGCCAAACTGGATCCCAGCGGCAACTGGCTTTGGGCCAAACGCGCCGGCGGGCCTTACGAAGATTGGGGAAACATCGTCGCTTTCGACAACGGATACTGCTATCTCACCGGAAGGTTTCAAGGCACTTCCAGTTTCGGGGCGCTGACAGTAAGCAGCGCGGGCAGCCACGACATTTTTGTCGCCAGGCTGGATACCAACGGAAACTGGTTCTGGGTAAGGAGCGCGGGCGGCACGAGCTGGGACGAAGGTGATTGCGTATCCACTGACGCCGGCGGAAATTGCTACGTCTCCGGATACGTGTATGGCGCCGTCAATCTGGGCCCTTTAACTCTCGATGCCAATGGCGATGATGCTTTTGTCGCCAAACTCGATCCCGACGGCAACTGGCTCTGGGCAAACTGCTGCGGCGGTTCCGGATTAGCCGGGGCATGGAGCGTTTCCACTGATGACAGCGGCAACAGCGCAGTCACTGGTCCGTTTACGGGCACGGCTATTTTTGGCACGACCACTTTACAATGCAGCGGTTCCTATGATATCTTCATCGCCCGGATGGATAATGAGGGCAACTGGGTGTGGGCCAGGCGCGCGGGCGGTAACTACGTGATGGCCGATTACACCGACGTCGGGTGCTGCATATCTCTGGATAACAACGGCGACTGCTATGTGAATGGTTATTATTATGGCGCAGCTGCCGATTTTGGCACCATCGTGCTGCCCAACGGCGGTTTCTACAATCTCTATGTAACCAAGCTGGATATTGACGGCAACTGGCTGTGGGCGATCACTGTTGCCGGAATTTCCAATGACAGCTGCTGGGGATTTTGCCTGGATGGTGAGGGGAATGGTTACGGCACAGGAGCGTTTTCCGGAACAACGGATTTTGGCGCAACCTCGCTGACCAGCGCTGGCGAAAGGGATATCTGGGTCGGAAAACTCTCCTCCGGAGTGGGTATCGACGACGATCTGGCCCCTGATCTATCCGGCGTATCCAGCTTATCCGACGCCTGGCCCAATCCCTTCCGGGTTGGCGCTACCGCCACCATCAAAGCCCATGTCGCGGAGCGGGAAAATGGCATCCTCACTCTCTACAATCTCCGCGGACAAATCATCCAGAGCCAGCAGCTCGATTCCGGCCCGCATGAGATAGTTATCAACGGAGCCGATCTACCCGCCGGGATCTATCTCTATCAGCTCAAGACCCCTAGTTCCAACAGCACAAAGAAGCTTGTGCTATTGAAATAGTTTAATAACGGACAGCTCCGATCATATTGAAGCGCCTGCCAGGGCCTCGCCCTCAGCAGTAGGGCCCTGGCGGTCAGAAGAACAAAAGGTGAAACATGGATCCAAGGAGGATATCATGAAGCAACTCGTTTTTGTATGTCTCATCCTTGCCTTGGGCGGCATTCTCAGCGCGCAAAACGACCCGCAATGGGTGTGGGCGACTCGCGCAGGCGGTGCGGGCAACGACTGGGGCTGGCTGGGTGCAACCGACCAGTTTGGACGAAGTTACATGACGGGATATTTTTCCGACTATGCGGATTTCGGTTCCGAATCTTTCACCAGCAGCGGAGGGATGGATGTGTTTGTAGCCCAATTGGATTACCTCGGCAACTGGCTCTGGGTAAAAACCGCGGGTGGAACGAGCTTGGACCAGGGAACGGGGATATCGCTCGATTTTGACGGGTGTGTGTATGTATGCGGCACATTCAATAACTCCGCCACCTTTGGGACAACAACGCTTACCAGCCACGGAGCCCTGGATATCTTCGTCGCCAAGCTGGATAACAACGGTAACTGGCTCTGGGCGGTGAATGCCGGAGGTTCTGGTGATGATGCCGGTTACCAGATCACCACGGACAGCGTCGGTAACAGCTATATCACGGGACAGTTTTCGCAAACCGCCAACTTTGGCGCCCTCTCTCTGGCCAGCGTCGGGGCAAGCGATATCTACGTTGCCAAGCTGGATAACGACGGAAATTGGCTCTGGGCAACCCGCGCCGGAGGACTCGGCAATGACTTTGGGTATGGGATCACCCGCGACTACTATGGAAACATCTACACCAGCGGTGATTTTCACGGCGTTGCAGATTTCGGCGCTACATCCCTCACCAGCACGGGCTTATACTACAACAACTATGTCGCCAAATTGGATGCCAATGGTAACTGGCTCTGGGCAACGCGTGGCGGAGGAACCGCCGACGCAGAGCTGGCGCCTGCAATATCCATTGGTCAAGGAGGCATACATCTGGCGGGATATTTCGCCGGAACTGCCGATTTCGGAGCTGTGAACCTGACCAGCCAGGGAAGCCAGGATATTTACGTCGCGTGCTTGGATATAGCCGGAAACTGGCTTTGGGCGACCCGCGCCGGAGGGCCTCTCTGGGACGCTGGCTTCGATATCGTGGTGGACGGCTCCGGGAACAGCTATGTGTCAGGGATTTTTCGAAGCTCTTCCAACTTTGGCTTCAACATCATTACGGCTTTGGGTGATGGGGACGCTTTCGTAGGCAAGGTCGATGACATTGGTAACTGGGAATGGGTGCTGCGTGGCGGCGGATACGGCGTGGATTCCGCCGTAAACATCTCCACCGATTACGACGGGAATTTCTTCGTGTCCGGGGGTTTTAGTTCAACCACGACATATGGAACAACTACATACACTTCCAGCGGCGGTTACGATGTATTGATTGCCAAACTTTCCGCAGGTGTGGATATCGATGACGATTTGGCCCCTGATCTATCCGGAGTATCCAACTTGTCCGACGCCTGGCCCAATCCCTTCCACACAGGAGATACTGCATACATCAAGGCCAGAATCGCGGAGCGGGAAAATGGCATCCTCACTCTCTACAATCTCCGCGGACAAATCATCCAGAGCCAGCAGCTCGATTCCGGCCCGCATGAGATAGTTATCAACGGAGCCGATCTACCCGCCGGGATCTATCTATATCAGCTCAAGACCCAAACCGTGAGCGCGGTCAAAAAACTGGTGCTCTTGAAGTGAAGGAGTTCTATCCTACCCATATTAAACGATGCGCCTGCCAGGACCAGGATCTGATCAGTCCGTACCTGGCAGGTAAAATAATATCCTACAAACATGATCCATAGGAGGAATCATGAAGAACCTATTCTTAGTATGTATTGTTGTTTTCCTGGGCAGTATGGTTTATGCGCAAACCGATCCGCAGTGGTTGTGGGCGTCAGGAGCCGGAGGAAGCGGCGCTGACGAAGCTTCGCGCATCGCTGTGGACAGCGCCGGCAACAGCTATGTGGCTGGGTATTTCAGCGGAACTGCCGATTTCGATGGAATCTCCCTGACCAGCGCTGGAGCAACGGACATTTTTGTAGCCAAGCTGGATCCCGACGGCAACTGGCTTTGGGCCAAACGAGCCGGCGGTACCATGGCCGACGACGCCTATGGTGTTTGCACAGATGGCGATGCCAACGTCAACATCACCGGTTATTTCAAATCCACCGCCCTGTTTGGCACTATCTCCCTCACCAGTAGCGGCGCGGAAGACATCTTCGTCGCCAAACTGGATGCCAACGGCAATTGGCTGTATGCAGAAAGAGCCGGCGGAGCAGGATTCGATGCCGGAACCCGCCTGATCCCGGACAGCAACGGAGATATACTCATAACGGGAGCCTACGCCAATTCCGCGTCATTCGGCTCGATCACTATCACTGGAGATGCAGGTTATAACGTGTTTGTGGCCAAACTTGACATGTACGCTGAATGGGTCTGGGTGACCCAAGCTGTGGGATCCGGCAATATGTATGGAAACGACATTTCCACCGACGGCGCTAATTGCTACATCATCGGCGGTTTGAACGGAACCCTCACCTTCGGCGCCACAACCATGTCCAGCGCGGGAAACTGGGATATCTGCCTGGCCAAACTGGATGGAGAAGGCAACTGGGTCTGGGTGAAAACCGCCGGAGGCACCAATGAAGACGCCGGCTACGCGATTTCCTGCGACAGCAACGGCTATTCCCTGATCACGGGATATTTCCAGGCCTATTCCAATTTTGGCACTTTCCATCATACCAGCTCCGGGGATGAAGATATTTTCATTGCCAGGCTCGATCCCAGCGGCAATTGGCTCTGGGTGCTGCCAGCTGGAGGAACCGCCATTGATTACGGCGGGGACGTTTATATGGACAATTATGGGAATTGTTACGCGATCGGCTGCTTCTCGTTGACTTTCGAACTGGGAAACCACACTTACACCAGCCAAGGAAGTCAGGACATCTTTATCGCCAGATTGGATCACCAGGGAAATTGCCTCTGGGCGACCAGCATCGGAGGCAACGGGGTGGACGTGGGTTTCGGCATCGTCACCGATAACGCCGGAAACTACTATGTATGCGGTTCTTTCTCCTCTTCCGTGGCCTTTGGCAGCACCTGGCTGAACAGCGCCGGAGGCTATGATATCTGGGTCGGTAAACTTTCCTCCGGAGTGGGGATCGACGACGAACTGGCTCCTGCAGCAACGGAGGTGTCCAGTCTGTCCGACGCCTGGCCCAATCCTTTCCGATCTGGCGATACAGCATATATCAAAGCCAATATCGCTGAGCGAGAAAGCGGAACACTTACGCTCTTCAACCTCCGGGGACAAATCGTGCAAAGCCATTACCTCAGTTCCGGAGCCCATCAGATCAGCGTTGATGGCAGCGACCTGCCCGCTGGGATCTATCTTTATCAACTTAAAACCCAGACCACGAACACGACCAAGAAGCTGGTGCTCTGGAAGTGATAGAGTTCTATCTTAACCAGAATGTAATAAGCGCCTGCCAGGACCCGGTTCTCATCAAGTCGGGTCTGGCGGGCAAAATAACAACCAGCAAACATGATCCCCAGGAGGAATCATGAAGAACCTGATCGTTGTATGTTTCGTTGCTTTCATTGTCAGTATGGCCTGCGCGCAGATTCCTGAGTGGGAATGGGCGATACAAGCGGGAGGTTCAAGTCTATATGATGGCGGATCGAGTATCGCCGCAGACATGCAAGGGAACCTCTATGTGACAGGTAGCTTTGAGGGAACCGTAAACTTCGGCGCCACCACGCTTACCAGCAATGGCAGCAGAGATATCTATGCCGTCAAACTGGACAATGGCGGCAACGTCCTCTGGGCGGTCAATGCTGGCGGGACGGCGTATGATGGGGGCTCTGGAATTGCCGTGGATTCTGCCGGCAATGCCTATCTGGCGGGATATTTCAGGGGCACTGTTGTTTGTGGCTCCGACACACTTATCAGCGACTCCAACCGCGATGATATCTTTGCCGCCAAACTGGATGGTGACGGCAATTTCCTCTGGGCCAGGAGAGCAGGTGGGTCTGGCGATGACTTCTGCGCGGGTATTACCGTGGATTCCGCCGGCAATGCCTTTCTGACCGGACATTTTGCGGGAGGCGCTTTCTTTGGCACCCACTATCTCTACAGCAGCGGACTCTATGAAATCTTCGCCGCTAAACTAGGCAGCGACGGCAATTGGCTTTGGGCGGTCCAGGCAGGTGGAGCCAACATTGATCTGGGCCGTAAGATTGCCGTGGATGATGCAAGCAACGCCTTTGTGACTGGAAGGTTTACCGGATCAGCCTATTTCGGCGCCACCATGGTAAGCGGCAACCAAGGAAGCGCCGACGTATTTATTGCCAAACTTGACAACAGCGGAACCTGGCTTTGGGTCAAACGCGCAGGTGGATCAAGCTCTGATGACTATGGCTACGATATCGCCTTGAACAACGACGGAAACGCCTACCTGACCGGAAGTTTTCTAGGCACCGCCACCTTTGGCGAAACAACGCTTATCAGCAGCGGCGGGTACGAGATTTTTGCCGCCAAGTTGGACAGCAGCGGCAATTGGCTCTGGGCGGTCAAAGCCGGCGGGATATATAACGATACCAGTTATGGCATTGCTGTGGATGCAGCGGGGAACGCCTATCTGACCGGTGAGTTTGTGGGGACAGCCTACTTTGGAACAAACACGCTCACCATTACCGGATACAAGAACATTTTCACTGCCAAACTAGACGGCATGGGCAACTGGCTCTGGGCAGTCCAAGCAGGCGGGGATAGAGACGATTCGGGCTATGGCATTGCCGTGGATGACACCGCCAACGTCTATCTGACCGGGTTTTTCCAGGAATCCGCCTCCTTTGGCCCCACAGTCCTCACCAGTTATGGTGGCAAAGATATCTTTATCGCAAAGCTTTCACCTGGAGTGGGTACCGACGATGACGTGCAGATCCCTGAATCAGCCTTTCAGATGATGAACTACCCCAATCCCTTCAACCCGGAAACCACGGTATCATATACTTTGCCCGCTGCAGGAATGGTATCTCTGCAGATCTGCAACAGCCGGGGACAGATGGTGAGAAGCCTGTTGCATGAAGAGCAGCCAGCGGGCGAACATTCCCTCATCTGGAACGGCAAAGACGATTCCGGCCACAGCGTGGCCTCGGGCTTGTACCTTTGCCGGATCGCTTGTAATGGAAACCAGGAAACGAGGAAGATGCTGCTGCTCAAATAGGATCTTACTAAACATTTAAACTCTCTTTCCAATGGAGGAAAAGATGAAAGCACTATCTCTGATCATTTTGGCCTTGCTCTTTACTACATCACTATGCGCAGTAAAAAGCACCCGCAACGAAGTTGTGTGGTGGGAGGAGGATTTTGAAAGCGCGGCTCCAGGCTGGACGCATTTTTGCTATCCTGCGAACATCTGGCATAGTGAAAGGTATTGGACAGGTGAGGGTCACAGGGACAGATGGGTTATGGGTGAGGGATACTTTGACCACCAATACCTGGTTTTGGATACCCCTGAGCGCACCCTGGCAGACTCAAACGCGACCCTGTCCTTTCTACTTCAATGTCGTATCCAAGGTACAGCAGGAGCAACGGCACCTTACGACGGTTGGGATGCCTTCAATGTCCGCATTTCCACGGACGGTGGCACAACCTGGACCCCGATCTACGGAACTCCCGCCTATAATATGAGCTCATCCTACGCATTCGGTGCCGAGTTCGGCGAAGGACCCGGGGTTCCTGGATGGGGAGGAGAATTTGTATGGCAAGCAGCCAATTTTAACCTGGGTGCTTATATTGGGCAAACTGTGAAGATCCGATTCGCCTTTGCTTCGGACTCGACCACAACAGCAAATGATTACTACGTAGAAGTTAGCCAAATATCCTTCGGCGGATACACCAACGGATCGTCGGGATCTTACTACCCAATCGATAATAGTAGTCTTGATGACAATCAGATGACAATTGCCAACCTCAGTACACCTTCCGAAGACATCTGGCAAGTAGCCGTTGACGCAACCGCTCCGTCGCCGGTTCATATCATGAAATGCCAAAACACGCAGGGGACTTACAACGCCAATATCAGGGATTTCCTGATAAGCCCACCCATCGACCTACCCCCTGATGGCTTCATACGGGCGGACTTCATGTATCGGGGCGGTATGAACGATCCTGAACACGATTACGTTGCTTGGGATGTCTGTTACAGTATCGATGGCATTTTTGGAGGGTGGTTTAGCATGGGTCCATACTCCTGGCCCGGATTCGATCCCCCAGCAACATGGTCCTCTATGGCAGGAAATTATGAAACGGAACTCGCCGCTTATGCTGGCCAAACGGTCAGATTCCGCTGGATCTTCATATCCGATGAAGACACACCGGAGGGGATCGGGCTTCTGATCGACGACTGTAAAATCTTGTACCATCCGGTCCTGAATCCACCGGAAAATCTGGAGGCAACTGTCAATGGTGGCAATATCATCCTGACCTGGAATACACAGGTATCTTCCAGAGAGGATGGTCAATCCCGTCACGCCGCCACCTACAAAATTTACAGGGGTCATGAACAGATTGCAATGGTCACAGCTGACTTGGATACCTATACGGATGAGGAAGTGCCTGCAGGACACCATTCTTATTATGTGACAGCGGCAGATGGCCCCTACGAATCTGAACATACAAATACAGTCACTGTTTTTTTGCCTAATGCCTCCCATATTGAGCTTTTCCATGATGACGGAACTGCCGAAAATTTTAGCGACCTTTTTCAATTGGCGGTTAAGTACACTTATGATGCGCCAGTCACCCTCAGATACGTCAAGGTTTATGTAGACTCTGTGGGGTCTCCCGGTTTTATGCGCCTTGAGCTCTATGTTTATGATGATGACGGTCCAAATGGCTTGCCTGGGTCTTTTATACTCGATTATGTTTCTCCGAACTTTTTTGTGTGGGAAGGATGGAACTGGATTGCCGTGAACATAGATCTGCCGGAAGGTCAATTCTACATTAGTGTACGCCCGTTCTACGATGGTCCCAGGATTGGATTTGACACATCCTCCCATGGCTTCAGCTATTATCAGTATATAGGCACACAGTGGTTCCCCTTCACATGGGGAGAACTAATGATCCGCGCCATTGTTGAGCCTACTGTGGCCAATGACGATGATGTGATACCTCCGCTTACACTTGATCTGAGCAACTACCCCAACCCCTTCAACCCGGAAACCACGATTTCCTATACTGTGCCAACAGCGGGATCGGTGTCCCTGGAGATCTACAACAGCCGGGGACAATTGGTAAGAAGCCTGCTGCAGGAAGAGCAGACCGCAGGGGAACATTCCCTCATCTGGAACGGCAGGGACGACTCTGGAAACAGCGTGGCCTCGGGCTTGTACCTTTGCCGCATCACCTGCAACGGCAAACAGGAAACGAGGAAGCTGCTGCTGTTGAAGTAAGAACAACTATGGAGCTTACCATGAGACACTTGGTGATATGCATCATCCTGCTCTGCGGAGCGATGTTGCTCAGCGCTCAAACCCCGCAGTGGCAATGGGCAGTCAGGGCGGGTGGATCAGGAAATGATCAAGTGCTGGCCATGGCCAGCGACGGCCTGGGTAATCAGTATTTGACTGGATCGTTTAGCGGAACAGCCGATTTCGGGCCTATTTCACTCACGTCCAGCGTCCTCAGGGATATCTACATCGCCAAACTGGATGACAGTGGCGACTGGCTGTGG
>DAHVPC010000080.1:0-7482 GCA_027318475.1 Candidatus Cloacimonadota bacterium
AAAAACCCCACTAACTAGTAAACTAGAATGGAAATCCTGCCTTGTATATGGATTGCCCATTAACAAATAATGTTGAGCGGAAATGCCATGCCCCAACATACGCGTCAGCCTATCATGAGTTCATCTGACGAAAGAGGATCTGGGCCTTGCTTCATTGATCTCTTACAAATGCATGCTAGGGGTAGTAAAAATCTTAGAACATCAGCAACTGGCTACTTATCAGGCAATTGCTGCTACCGCGCCTTAAACAGTTAGACGGAATCTAAACGAAAAACGCCCTGGCACGCCAGGGCGTTAATCCTTTTTGACCCTATGAGTAGTTTATCTTACTTGACTACGACCATCTTTTTGGTCTGGTTCACAGAAGGAGTGGCAAGCTTGTAGAAGTAGATACCGCTACCGCATTTGTCTCCCTTGCTGTTCAGACCATCCCAGTTGATGGTGTGAGTTCCCTGTTCAACGTTGTAGGATCTCACAGCCTGGCCAAGGATGTTGTAGATGGTAATTGAGCCGCTTTCTCCTGCTTTGACTGAGACTTCAATGTTGGTGTTTTCCTTGAAGGGGTTGGGATAGGCACTCTTCATCGAAGTGATTTCCGGAAGAACTGGGGGTACTTCACCTTCCACGAGCACGCTTACGGGACCATGGAATTCGCTGCTGCCCATGTCGACACTTTCCAACCAATAGTAGTAGGTGTGGCCGATTTCAGTCTCGGTATCCTCTATACTATAGGTTTGGGTTGTGCTGGTATTGGTGGCAGGAATCATCGCCTCGGTGATCATCAGAGCGTCTTGCTGGGAATTGGTCTCGCTGCGATACACCCTGTAACCAAGCATGACTGTTTCGGACTGGCTGACCCAGGTCAGGTTAACAAAATTCTGGGCGGTCAACACAGCTGTGAAACTGCTCAACTCTACTGGAACGGTGCAGATGTAGATACCGTAGAAATTAAGCTCGTAACTGGCAGTGATTACCTGGAACGCCACAGAGATCGGCAACCAACTCGTATAGCAAGGATCGGCGCATTCCCAAACGGAGTTGGGATCGTAGAAAATGGTCTCCGTGATATCTGGATCTTCACCGGGTTCATAAAAGGTGTCAGGAGTCGTATGCCCGGTAGGAATAAAGTTCTTCACGATTGAGACATTGATCGGCGCCATAGTGTTCAGATCATACGCATTAATCTTCAATGTGAAACCAGTAGCAAACGCTCCAGCGCAAAACAGGGTCAAAAAGATCAGGATTGCCACGAATTTTTTCATGGGATCCTCCTTTACTATATTTCTTGGGTTCATTGTAGAAACCCCGTGATTCTTGTCAAGAAGAATTTTGGCTTTTTTTCATCTTTCGCTTCAGGCTCATTTTCATTAATGACTGAAATAGCCACTATCTGACTATAGCGCAACATACAAGGCCAGATCAATGAACTCAACAAAGCAATTCGTTCACTTGCTGTCAAGGCATAGCATTGGACTATGAAACTGGTACAACATACACTCCCTGCACCAGTCTCAAAATCAGGTACCAAACTTTAGGCTTGACACCAATCTACATTCACTCAGCCTGACCAATAGAAAACAACATCAGGGAGGATCACCTTGAAATACATATCGCTAGCTACACTTGCAACCTTGCTAGCCCTGGCTGGCTGCGCCGGATTCCAGAAGCGGCAAGTGACGACTGTTTCGACCCCGGATCCCGCTCTGCAAACCGAGCAAACCAAGGATACCTACACCCTTAAAAAGAAGCTCGCCGTTGCCAGGTTCACCAACGACACCCGCCTGGCCAGCAGTTTCCTTACCGAAGGCAGCGATTCCCCGGGCAGGTTATCGCGTGCAGCCACCGACATCCTGAGCGCCAAACTGGCCCAAACCAACCGCTTTCTGGTGATTGAACGCTTCGACAGCCTGGCCGTGAACGCCGAGCAACGGGTCTCGAACATCGCAAGCTACAAGATCCCGGCCGATTACCTGATCCTAGGTTCCATATCCGAATTCGGCCGTAATACCAGCGGAAACGTAGGCCTGGTCGACCGCACAAAGACACAGACCGCCTATGCCAAGGTCACTCTAAGGATCGTGGAAACCCGCACCGGAATGGTGATCTTCGGCGCCGAAGGTACCGGCGAAGCGGAAAGCGAGGTGGGCACCGTCCTGGGCATGGGTTCGCAAGCCGGCTACGACGATACGTTGACAGACAAGGCCATCGACGCCGCCATCAGTTCCGTGATCCAAAAACTGATCAACCAACTGGACCGCGATCCCTGGACCTCAAACATCCTGAGCGCATCCGGAGGCCAGTTATTCATGGCGGGCGGCGCTCTACAGGGCATCAAACCCCAAGACGAGTTCTTCGTTTATGAACGTGGCCAAACCGTGCTCAATCCCCAGACCAACGTCCCCATCGAACTTCCGGGCAAGCAGATTGCCAGGATCCAGGTGGTGGACGTCATTCCCGGCAGCGAACTCACCGAAATCTCTGCCGCAACGGTAATCGAAGGCAGCGTCCCCGCCGAAAACCTGGGCAATTACTACATCAGCGACAAATGAGGATGCCATGAAACTACTATCAATTATCGCCATCATAGCCATGATCCTGGTGATCTCTTGCAGCGTGCAGAAATCCAATCAACGCGCGACCTCCACCAGCGAATACGGTTATATCCGCCTCTCCGGATCGATGCTGAACCGAGAAGCCCGCATTGACGGAAACATCGTCGGTGTGGACCCCGAGGACGATTCCAACACATTGCGCCTCAAATCTGGCCTGCACAAACTGGAGATCCGCTCCAGCAACCGCATCCTGCTCACTGAGGATCTTCTTGTCACTGAGGGTCAAACTGTCGAGGTCACTGTGCCGTGAAGCACATCCCAGCCATTATCGCAGCCTTGTGCCTGGCTGGCTGCGCCCAGTCTGCATACCTCTATTACGGGGATACCTCGGAAAAGTACTACAGGTCGGTGAAAAGCCCCGATCCAAGGTCTGTTCAGGAGTACAAACGCAGCCTGGAAGAGGTGTTCATCAAATCTGAGCGCAAGGGGCTGCCGGTTCCTCCCGGCCTGTATTGCGATTACGCCCTGATTCTGGCAGCGGAAGGCGATCTTGCGGGAGCCCGGGATTTTATGGTAAAAGAAAAGACCCTCTGGCCTGATTCAACCCAATTCATCGAACATCTGCTCGTCCGCTACAATTTACGGCATTGAGGTGAGAGCATGAAACGCTTGTCCATCTCTTTGGCGGCAATCGTCGTTCTGATCCTGTTGCTGGGCTGCGCACAACTGGAGAGAACCACCCTACAGGAAGCCTATCCTAAAATGTACTCACACTCTCCCGTTACGATCCTGATCCTGCCCCCTATCAACAACACCACGGCAGCAGATGCCGGAGAGTATTTCTCCTGCTCGCTATCCGAAGCATTGGGTTTACGGGGCTACTATCCCCTGCCCGTGCAAGCAGTGTTCAATATCCTGCAGGAAGAAGGCCTCTATGGGATCGAAGGAAGCTTGGCGGGATCGCGGCAAACGCTCTATGCCAACCTGCAGAAGTATTTTGGCGTGGATGCCGTGCTCCAATCCACTATCGACAAATGGGACAAGTCATGGTTCCTGACCGCCGGGACCCTTACTGTCGACTCCAGTTTCGAGCTATACAGTACAAGCACCGCGGAATGTCTGTGGGATTACAGCGTCAGCACGCAGGTCCGCCTTGGCTCAAGCAGCGATAATCTTCTGGCAGCAGCGCTGGAATCCGCCCTGAAAACCGCTGTTGAGGACTATTTTCCCCATGCCCGCCAGGCGAATATCGTCACTTTTCAGCGCGCCCTCCCTTATGGAAAATACCACCCGGAAGCAGGCACCGACGGCCTGAACGAGATACCTGCCTTGAAATACGAAATCATCCAGATCGATAAATAAACCTTCCAGTTACTGCCAAACATCCCCCCTCGATTCCTGATCTGTTCCGGTAATCATTGCACGGTCATTGCGCGGTTATTGTGCGCTTTACCCGTAGTGAGCTCGCAATGACCGCGTAATGGTAATGGGAGCGCTGTGGTCAATCTGAATCAAATTAGCCTTCAAACTTGTTGAAGTTAAGCGACACAGGAGCACCGACTTCAGCAAGTATGCTGCAAGAAACCTGAAGTCCAAGCTCGCTGGCTTGCTGAACTCCAGGATAGCGTATGTGACAGATGTATGCTGGTTTCTGTGAAAGTCGGTCACCGATGTGCAAATCCAGGCTTGGGTACACTGGAAATCCAGGTTGGGTTCGGCAGCAAAAAAGAAAGGACAGGCAATGCGTGATCGCCTGTCCCAGAGGATTATTCCGAGCCTAAGGTTACTTATTCAGGTCCTTGGCTTTGATAGTGTCTTTCTTGGGTTTGATCGTGGATTCTTCCACGAACTGGATGATGGCCATGGGAGCGGAATCGCCCTTGCGGAAACCTGATTTGATCACCCGGGTGTAACCGCCGTTTCTGCCTACAAAGGCTGGGGCGATCTCGGTGAAGAGTTTTTTTACCAGGGTCCGGTCTCCCAGCACGCTGTAGGCCAGGCGGCGGGCATGGACGGTATTGGCTTTGCCGTAGGTGACCATGCGATCTACAAAGCCTCTTAATTCCTTGGCTTTGGCCAGCGTGGTTGAGATCTGACCGTGATCGATCATGGATTTAACCAGGTTGCAGATCATCAGACGACGGGCGTCAGTTTCGCGCCCAAACTTTCTTCCTTCTACTCTATGTCGCATTTTTTACCTTCTTCTTTGATGGTGGAACCGGCTTGCGGGGAGTGACTACCTCTTCCGAGGGTTCTTCCGCGACGGGTGCCAGCTCTTCAGCCTTGATGCCCCGGCTTTTTGCTTCGCGGATTTGCCGGTAGATGCCATCGACATCCATGCCGAGTTCCAGATCGTATTTCTTCAATTTCTGAATGATTTCTTCCAGGGATTTCTTACCGAAATTGCGGAATTTGAGCATTTCCGCTTCGGATTTGGAAACCAGCTCGCCAATGGTCTCGATCTTGGCGGCAGTGAGGCAATTCGCCGCGCGGACCGTAAGTTCGATCTCCTTTACGGGCAGAGAAAGGATGCGTTCTTTCTCTTCCAGGTCGGGATCCAGGTCAACTTCGCGGATATACTCCGGCTCGGTTTCAAAGAGGCAGATCTTGCCCACCATGTCGCGCAGAAGTTTGGCGGCCAGGAAGAGGGCGATCTTGGGCTCGATAGCGCCATTGGAGTGTATTTCCAGGATCAGTTTATCGAAATTCATGCGCTCTTTTACCCGCTGATGGGTGACCGTGAAGTTGACTTTGAGGATCGGCGAATAGACAGAGTCGATGGGAATGAAGCCCACGGCCTTGCCTTCGGGATTCTGTCTGTCGGCGGGAATGTAGCCGCGTCCGTTGCCGATGATCAGTTCCATTTTCAGGTCCACGTCTTCGGTGACTTCCAGCAGATAGAGATCCTTATTGATGATCCGGATGTGAGGATTGTCCTGGATCTGGGATGCCGTGATCACGCCCTTGCCTTTGTGTTCCAGATTGACCATCACCTCGTCCACGGACGAGGAAAAGATCACCAGCTGTTTCAGGCGCAGGATGAGGTCGATATAATCCGAATTTGTGCCAGGAATGGGTGTGAACTCGTGATGCAAGCCCTCGATGCGCACGAAGCGCACCGCCGAGCCCTGGATCGACGCAAGCAGCACACGCCGCAAGGTATTGCCCAAGGTAGTGCCAAAACCAGGCTCCAGAGGTCCAATTTCGAATCTGCCGTAATGGGGCGAGTAGCTTTCTCTGTCGTGCTCCACAGTATCCGGCATTTGCAGGGGTTCAAGGTATAGCATAATAACTCCTTGCTTGAGTTAACTATTTCTTGGAGTAGAACTCTACGATCAGGCGCAGATCCACTGTGTTGGGGATCTCAGCAGCTGCCGGTATGACGTTGAACTGCCCGCGCATGTTTTCCTTATCCACAGTAAGCCAGGGATAGGGCGAGCTGGATTCCGTTCCGGCGAGGACCTCGGACAGTATTTTCATGCTTCTGCTTTGAGGGCGCACTTCGATGATGTCGCCTTCTTTCAGCAAGTAGGAAGGGATGTCCACCTTTTTGCCGTTGACCATGAAATGGCCGTGGTTCACAAACTGGCGGGCCTGCATCCTGGTGGTCGCGAAACCCAGGCGGTAAACGGTGTTATCCAGCCTTCTCTCCAGGAATTGGAGCAAGTTGTCGCCCGTGATGCCGCTCATTTTGGCGGCTTTCACGAAATAGTTGCTGAACTGGCGCTCCAGGAGGCAGTAGATGTTCCTGAGTTTTTGTTTTTCCTTCAGGTGAATCGAATAGTCGCTCGCTTTGCGCCGCATGTTCTTGCCATGCTGTCCGGCAGGAAACTTGCGCTTGTTCAGTATTCTATCATATTTAGCGGGGCCGTAGATGTTCTCGCCGAATTTGCGGCAGAGTTTAGCTCGGGGTCCGGTATATCTTGCCATAATTTCCTCGTTTAGATCCTTCTCGTTTTGGGCGGACGGCAACCGTTGTGCGGGATCGGGGTGGCGTCTTTGATCATGGTGACGCGCATTCCGGAGGCATTGACGGCGCGGATTGCGGATTCCCTGCCGCTGCCTGGCCCCCTGACGATCACGGAAACGCGGCTGATGCCCATGTCCTGCCCGGTCTTGGCCACTTCCGTGGCTGCTATCTGGGCGGCATAAGGCGTGGCCTTGCGGGAACCCTTGTTACCGACCTTTCCGCCGCTGGACCAAGCCAGGACGTTGCCAGCGCGGTCTGTGAGAGAGATGATCGTGTTGTTGAAACTGGAATGAACGAAGATGATGCCTTCGTCAAAGGACAGGCGGACGCGTTTTTTCTTGGTTCTGGTTTTCTGGGCCATCTGTTTACCCTCCTATTTCTTCTTTTTAATGGCACCGGCGCGTGGACCCTTGCGAGTACGCGCGTTGGTGTGGGTGCGTTGGCCGCGGACCGGTAAACCGCGTTTGTGCCGCATTCCGCGGTAACTGCCGATCTCCATGAGACGTTTGATGTTCATGGCGACCTGGGTGCGGAGGGCGCCTTCCACGGTGTAATCGTTCTGGACTACATCCCGGATGGCTTTCTCTTCTTCCACGCTTAAGTCTTCCACTTTCTTCATCTCATCGACATTGGCCTTGCGGCAAATATCTTTGGCGATGGTCGGCCCGATACCGTAGATGTAGGTAAGCCCTATGAAGAGACGTTTGTTTTTGGGAATTTCAATACCTGCAATGTGTGCCAAGTTGGTCCTCCTTAA
Source organism: Candidatus Cloacimonadota bacterium (assembly GCA_027318475.1). Classification (GTDB taxonomy): domain Bacteria; phylum Cloacimonadota; class Cloacimonadia; order Cloacimonadales; family Cloacimonadaceae; genus Syntrophosphaera. The sequence continues at coordinate 7,280 of DAHVPC010000080.1, forward strand.
CCCTGTCTTTGTTTGTGTTTGGGGTTAGAGCTGCAGATAACACGGATCACACCGTGGCGTTTGATGATGCGGCAGTCCTTGCAGACTACCTTGACTGATGATCTCACTTTCATTATGATCTCCTTGCAAAAAGTGCAGTCGCTTCCTGCAATGTTGTTATTTATAGCGATAGGTGATTCTGCCGCGGGTAAGGTCGTAAGGTG
>DAHVPC010000080.1:7580-10517 GCA_027318475.1 Candidatus Cloacimonadota bacterium
TGCAAAAAGTGCAGTCGCTTCCTGCAATGTTGTTATTTATAGCGATAGGTGATTCTGCCGCGGGTAAGGTCGTAAGGTGAAAGTTCCACCTTGACCTTGTCGCCGGGCAAAATCCGGATGTAATGCATCCGCATTTTACCGGAGCTATGGGCCAGAATTTCATGGCCGTTCTCCAGTTGAACCTTAAAAGTAGTGTTGGGCAGGGCATCGGTAACGATCCCCTCCACCTCGATAACGCCAGCTTTGCTCATATCTTCGCTCCCTCTACCAGGGTGAGAATCTCAGGCTGAGACTCCGTCACCAGAATAGTATGTTCGTAATGGGCCGATAAACTGTCGTCGGCAGCAAAGAATTCCCAGCCCTTCTCTTTCACGCGGTTCGTGCCGATGTTCACCATGGGCTCGATCGCCAGGGTCATGCCTGGTTTCAGGCGGGGACCACGTCCGGCAGCTCCGGAGTTGGGAATTTGAGGCTCTTCATGCAGGTTACGGCCAATGCCGTGTCCTGTGAGATCGTCCGCGACAAAATACCCCATCTCGCCGACGTAACTGCCGACGGCATGGGAAATGTCGCTGACCCGGTTGCCGGCTCTTGCCGCGGCAATGCCAAGTTCCAGGGCTTGCCGGGTGACCTGCATCAGTTTTTCGGCTTCCGGGGATACTTTGCCCACGGCGTATGTGCGCGCCGCGTCTCCATAAAATCCGTCTTTGTGGACTCCCACGTCTATCCCGATGATGTCGCCTTCTTGGAGAATGGCATCGGCCGCGGGTATGCCATGCACGATGCCAGAGTTCAGCGACGTGCAGAGCGTCCCGGGAAAGGGACCCAGGCCGGGAATGGTGTAACCCTTGAAAGCGGGCTGTCCGCCCCGGGAAACGATAAACTCCCAGGCAAAGGCATCCAGATCGAGCGTGGAGGCTCCGGCAACTATCCGTTCCTCCAGCGCGTCTAGCAGTTCGCCCACGATGAGGCAGCTGGCGCGTATTTTATTGATCTCGGAAGCCGATTTGATAAAGATCATGCTTAGCTTGAACGGCCGCGGAGCTTGCCTTTCTTCATGAATCCATCGTAATGGCGCATTACCAGGTGGGATTCGATCTGCTTCAATGTGTCCAGGGCTACGCCGACCACGATGATGAGTCCGGTACCGCCAAAATAGAAGGGCAGGTTGAAGATGTTGCGCATCAATTCAGGCATCAGGGCCACAAATGCGAAGAAGATGGCGCCGGGCAAGGTGATGCGGGTGAGCACGGAACTGATGTATTCCGCGGTTTTCTTGCCGGGTTTCTTACCGGGGATGTGTCCGCCGTATTTAACCATGTTTTCCGCCATTTCGGTCGGGTTGAGTACGATCGCGGTGTAGAAATAGGCAAAGAAGATGATCAGACCGACGTACAACAAGGTATAAACCAGGTGTCCGGGCGTGAACGCGTTCTGTAAGGTCAGCAAGAAGCCCTCAGTCTGGTTTTGTCCGCCGCCGATGATGGTGATAAGAGTGGCTGGGAACATCAAGATCGATTGGGCAAAGATGATCGGGATCACACCCGCGGTGTTCACGCGCAAGGGGATGTAGGTGCTTTGTCCGCCGTAAACCCGGCGTCCAACGATACGTTTTGCGTACTGGACAGGGATCTTGCGAATGGCTTCGGTCACGAAGATGATGGCGGCCGTCACCAAAACCATGACCACCAAGGCCACCAGGGATATGATGACGCCCGAAAGACTGGTGAAGCGGGTGGTGAACAGGTTGATGAAGCCTTCGGGGTAACGGGCTATAATACCGGCGAAAATGATCAGGGAGATGCCGTTGCCTATGCCATGTTCGGTGATTTGTTCGCCCAGCCACAGTACTATCATGGTTCCCGCGATCAAGGTGACCATCCCGGTGAAGTGGAAGAGGAAGTTCACTTGCGGAACCACAGGGCCGGTGTTGCCGGTCATGCTGGTCAGACCTACGGTGATCGTGATGGCGTTAAACGCGGCCAGGGCGACCGTTCCGTAACGGGTGATCTGATTCAGTTTCTTCTGGCCGTCAGCTCCCTCTTTCCTAAGTTTCTCGAAATAGGGAACGATGCTGCCCAGCAGCTGGATCACAATCGAAGCCGTGATATAGGGCATGATGCCAAGGGCAAAAACCGAGGCGCGCTCAAAATTTCCGCCCACGAACAGGTTCAGCAGGTCAAACAGGCTGCCAGACTGGCGAGCAAAAAAGTCCTTCAACTGCGAAGTATCGACACCAGGGATCGGAACGAAACTGCCCAAGCGGTAAAGCACCAGCAGCAATCCCGTGATAAGGATCTTCTTTTTCAGATCCGGTATCCGGAAGATGTTCATTATGGTCTTGAACAACTTACACCACCTCTGCCTTGCCGCCATTCTTGGCGATTAGTTCCATGGCCCGCTGAGAAAAGGCGTTGGCCTTTATGTGGACCTTCTGGGTGAAATCTTCTTTTACGCTGGCCAGAACCTTGACTGGATACTTACCTTTCTTGCCTTTGGCAGGCAGCAAGCCCAGAAGCTCCAGCTTGGCGATATCGAATTCGGTTTCTTCCAGTCCGATCAACCGGGACAGATTGAGCACCCGGTAGTTCTGGCGGAAAATGTTCTTGAAGCCGCGTTTGGGCAGGCGGCGGTTCATGGGCATCTGACCGCCTTCAAACCAAGCGGGAATTCCACCGCCAGACCGGGCTTTCTTACCTTTATGACCACGTCCGGCCTGATGTCCCTGGCCGGTTCCCTGGCCTTTACCCAGGCGTTTCTTTGCTTTGCGGCCGGCAGGTTTGCCAAGATTGGAAAGAGTAAGCATGGTTATTCCCCCTTCTCTTCTTCAACCCTGAGCAGGTATGACACTTTGTTGATCATACCTCTGATGCAGGGATTGTCTTCGTGGATGCGGCTTTTTCCGGGATGCCCCAAGCCCAGGGACTTGATCACCCG
>DAHVPC010000081.1 GCA_027318475.1 Candidatus Cloacimonadota bacterium
GGCAGGGAAACGGTGCAGGTTCCGGCTCCCACTGCCATTCCGATCAGGGTTCCGGCACGGAAATCCGGCTTGGGAAACCATTCGATCCGGCGGAAACTGAAGCGGAAGCTGACTTTGCCGGCAATTCCATCCACCAGCAGCGCGCCGTCATCGAGGCGGCAGGAAGAGTGCGGGCTGCGGATTTCGACTCTGTCCAGCATAATCTTGCGGATCCCCAATAGGGTGACGCCGTCGCCATGGCGAATAAAACTGACTTTGCCCTGCAGGGGCGAAACGAGCGCGGAAGCAGGCGGTTGGAGGATCTTTTGCCGGAAGCGGTAACTGAGGCCGATGAACAGGTACCAGGCGATGGCAACCAGAGCGAGCGCGAGGGCCAGCGAATAGAGGTTGCGGCTGGGGAAAAAGGCGTTCAGGGCGATGGCCGCAGCGAGCAAAACCAGCGCGGGAACTTGGGCGCGAAATTGGGCGAACTTGATCCTGCGCAGGCTGGCGGCCTCCGAAAGCAGGAATTGGCCGGATTTTTCAAGCATAAATCCTCAGTTGACAGACGTCAGTCAAAACGTTGTTGCGGATCTGGCGGGCTCCAGGCCCATATACACGGGACGGCTTATTTATTCGCCCGGGTCCAGGTTTCGGTGCGCCCCACCAGCGAAATGCCGATGAAACCGCGCAGTTTCAGGACGTTCGGGCCGGTGAGCTCGCCCTTGCTGGAATAGGTGTTGCCGGATTTGGGGTCGTAGATGGTTCCGCTGTCAAACTTGTTACCGCCTTTGGAGGTGAGGCCCTTGACGATCACTAGGTTAAGCAGGGGGCGGTTGCGCAGTTCCTTGTCCGGATTCTTGTCGTCCACTTTGGGTTTGCCGGCTGCGTTGTTGGGTTCTTTGAGCCAGACGATCTTGCCGGCGTAGGTTCCGGCTGTGGTTTTGTAGATCTGAATTTTGCTGGTTTTCTCGGCATTGTGCCAGTAACCTTCAATGTTGTAGGTTTCGGCCAGCAAGGCCAGGGGCAGCAGCATGCAGAGGGCGAAGACGCAGATAATGAGTGCTTTCATGGTAAGCTCCTTGTGCTTGGGTTGGCGCGGTTGACCAGTTTCAACTGATCCCGCAGCGTTTGTAGATGGTATCCACATGGCGTAAATACCTGTCGTAGTTAAAGATGTCTTTGATTTCCGAAGCCGGAAGCAAGGCCGTGATCCGGGCATCGGACAGAACCTGGTCCAGGAATGGTCTGCCGCTGTCCCAGCAGTGGCGCGCGTTTTCCTGCACCAGGGCGTAGGCCGTCTCGCGGGAAACGCCTTTCTGGACCAGATGCAGGAGCAGGGCCTGGGAGAAGACGAGGCCGTTGGTGAGTTCCAGATTGGCCTTCATGTTTTGGGGAAAAGCCCCGAGGTTGGCAATCAGGGAACAGCAGCGGGAGAGCATGTAATGGGCCAGAATGCAGGAATCGGGCAGGATCACACGTTCCACGCTGGAGTGGGAAATGTCGCGTTCGTGCCACAGGGCGTTGTTTTCCATGGCGGCGTGGGCGTTGCTGCGCAAGAGGCGGGCCAATCCGCAGAGTTGTTCGCTGACGATGGGATTGCGTTTATGGGGCATGGCGGACGAGCCTTTCTGGCCGCCGGAGAAGTTTTCCTCGGCTTCCTGGACTTCCGTGCGCTGCAAATGGCGGACCTCCAGGGCGATCTTTTCCAGCAAGGTGCCGATCAGGGCGAGTTCGGCCAGGAAAAAGGCGTGGCGGTCGCGCTGGATGACCTGGGTGGAGATGTTCACGGGGCTGAGGTCCAGATATTTGCACGCCAGTTCTTCCACGCGGGGATCCAGATGGGCGTAGTTGCCCACGGCGCCGCTGAATTGGCCGACGGCGATGGTCTGGATCGCGTCTTGCAGGCGCTGGATGTTGCGCCGGGTTTCGTCGTGCCAGAGGGCGAACTTGAGGCCGAAACTGGTGGGCTCGGCATGGATTCCGTGCGACCTGCCCATGCAGATGGCGTTTTTATATTCGCGGGCTTTGAGTTTGAGGGTTTCGGCCAGGCGGTACAGTTCGGTGAGGATGAGTTCGCCGGATTGCTTGAGTTGCAAGGCCGTGGCGGTGTCCAAAACGTCGGATGAAGTGAGGCCGAAATGGATCCAGCGGGCAGGCTCGCCCACATATTCGGCGACGTTGGTGAGGAAGGCGATGACGTCGTGCTTGGTGACGGCTTCGATCTCTTCGATGCGTTCGGGGTCGAAATCCGCCTTTTGGGAGATTGCGTCCCAATCGGAGTCTGGGATCAAGCCCAGGTCGTGCATGGCCCGCGACGCGGCGAGTTCCACTTCCAGCCAGCATTCATAGCGGTTCTGGAGGGTCCAGACGCGCTCCATTTCCGGCAGGGAATAGCGGCTGATCACAGGTTAAAATCCTTCCGCGCCAGGCATCAGTTCTTCCAGGGCGTCCAGCAGTTCGTCCACCAGGGGAAGTTGTTCGGGGCGGGGCAGCGCGGTTACTTGGGCTTCGCCGTAGCTGATGTTGTCCACCAGCAGGAGTACCTGAGTATTTTTGTCCAGCACCAGGGAAACCTTGTCCGGATCGCCCTTGGCGGTATAACTGACGTTGAGTACCGCGCCGGATTGGCGTTCGATGATCTTCACCAGTTGCATGGCGTCGGAGAACTGCAGTTCGGCACTTTCCAAAACTAGTTTGCCGGTGTCCAGGATCTCCTGGCCGTAGCGCTGGATCAGGGAATCGGGATTGCTGAGGACGCCGAGGGTGTGTTCGGGCTTGAGGGCGGTCTGCGCCAGGCCTTCCAACTGGGGCAGCAAAGGTGAGCGGATGGCCAGGTACTCGCCCAGGTAGAGCGAAACCAGGGGTTCGGGATTGATCCCGAACGCGCCGCCGTCCAGAACGTCCAGACTGGCAGCGTCCGCAGCCTTGTTCATGACGAAGAGTTTGCGCAGGGTCAGGCCTGAATGTGTGGCCTGGACAACGCCGTCGGCGGTGAAATTCTGCCATTTATTCAATTCAGCCCTAAGCAGGGCGGTTTTATCAGCGGCTTTGAAGCCGGCGCATGCTCCCAACAGAAGCAGGGCGGCTAGCACAAAGATCGCGGTTAACTTTGAGGTCATTGTTCTTTCTTCTCCGGTTTCTTACGATAGATGTGCCAGATCCCGATCGCCGCCGCCACCATCATCAGCGCGCTGAGGATCTGGCCGATGGTCATGAATCCCAGGAAATATCCATACTTCCTATATACATCCAAATCGTCCGGAACCCTCACGAATTCGATCAAAAAGCGAAACACGCCATACAAGCCGATGAAAGCCCAGAACACCACACCATCCTTAAGCCGGCGTTTCAGCAGCAGCAGCGAAACCAGGAACAAAACCAGGCCTTCCAGGAGCGCTTCGTAAAGTTGGGAGGGGTGGCGCGGCTTGGCTCCGGCCTCCGGAAACACCATTCCCCAGGGCAGTGTGGTCACTTTGCCCCAGAGTTCGGCGTTGATGAAATTGCCCAATCTGCCCAACCCCAGGCCGATTGCCGCGAAGGGCATCATGGGATCCGCCAGGGGGTAGAATTTCAGTTTCTGCCGCTTGAGAAAGATCAAGCCGGCGATGATAACGCCCAAAGCACCGCCATGGAACGACATCCCACCTTGCCAGACAAAAAAGACCTCCAGAGGATGCCGTAAATAATAGGGCAGGTTGTAAAACAGCACGTAGCCCAGCCTGCCACCCAAGATCACGCCCAACATCGCGGCGAAGATGATGCCCTCATATTGTTCGCGGGTGACCTTGACGCCTTTGAGTTTGAGCGTGTAGCGGTAGAAAATGTAAGCAATGATGAAGCTCAGCACGTAGAGGAAGCCATACCAGCGGATGGCGAAATCCCTGCCGAAGAGGTTGAACTCAAGCATGTTGGGGTCGATGTTCGGATAGTGGAGCATCTGGTCAACCTCGTTTGGTCAGGTCGCTAAGGGTCTTCACGACCAGTTCCACCGCTTCTTCGGCCGGTCCTGCAAACTTCTGCACCAGTTTATCATGCTTGGGTGTGAAGATATTCACCACTTGGGTGGGCGAACCGTTGAGCCCGATGTCCTTTTCGTCCAGTCCGAGATCGTCGGCGTTCCAGACCTTCATCTCCACGGTTTTGGCATTGCGTTTTCCGCGCAGCGAAGGCAAACGGGGTGAATTGATCTCCTTGACCACGGAAATGACGGCGGGGAGTTTGATGCGGACCCGGTCGAAGCCGTCTTCCATCAGGCGCTGCAAGGTGATGTTGCAAGGCTTGATTTCTTCGACACGCCGCACAAAGCAGGTTTGCGGGATGCCCAGGTGCGCCGCGATGCCAGGCCCCACCTGCGCTGTGTCGCCATCGATGGCTTGCTGGCCGGTGAGGATAAGGTCATATTCGCCCATTTTGCGGACCGCGGCAGCCAGGGTCAAACTTGTAGCCCAGGTATCCGCTCCGGCGAAACGCCTGTCGGAAAGCAGGATTATATCGTCCACACCCAGCGAGACCGCTTCCCTGAGGGTCGCTTCGGCTTGGGGCGGACCCATGCAGATGGCCGTGACGGTGCCTCCGTGGGCTTCCTTGAGGCGCACCGCTTCCTCGATGGCATAGGTGTCGAAGGGATTGAGGATGCTTTCCACACCTTCGCGGATCAGCGTATTGGTGGCCGGATCGATCCGGATCTCGGTGGTGTTGGGTACCTGCTTGACGCACACGATGAAGTTCATCAGTTCCTGCCTCCGTAAAAGGCGTGGATCGCATCAACCACGTACTGCTTCTGCTCGAGGCTAAGTTCCGGATAGATGGGAATGGAGAGCACCTGGCCGGACAGCTGTTCGGCGATGGGGAAGTCGCCTTTACGATAGCCCAGGGAGGCGAAGCACTCCTGCAAATGGAGCGGCAGGGGGTAATATATGGCGCAGCCGATTTCCCGGGCTTGCAGATGCTGCAGGAGTCCATCGCGGTCCTCGCAGACCAGCGTGTACTGGTTGTAGATGGATACGGCTTCCGGAGCGATGAAGGGAGTGCGGATTTGCGGAATGTCGGCCAGATGTTCGTTGTAGAAGGCGGCATTGGCCCGGCGCGCCTTGCTCCATGCAGCCAGGGCGTCCAGTTTCACGTTCAGGATGGCTGCTTGCAGGGTGTCCAGGCGGCTGTTCAAACCCACCCATTTATGATAATATTTGGGGTTTTCGCCGTGCACGCGCAGTTGGCGCAGTTTGGCGGCAAGCTCGTCGGAATTGGTCAGGCACATGCCCGCGTCGCCCATGGCGCCAAGGTTTTTGCTGGGGAAGAAGGACAAGGTGCCAATGTCGCCAAACGAACAGCTCATCCGGCCGTTCCAGGTGCAGCCGATGCCCTGGGCGTTATCCTCGATCACTGCCAGGCCGAGCTTTTGGGCTATCTCCATGATATGCGTCATGTCGCAGGATTGGCCAAAGAGGTGCACGGGCATGATGGCCTTGGTGCGGGGTGTGATGGCAGCTTCCAGCTTGTCCGGATCGAGGTTGAAGCTGCGGGGGTCGATGTCGGCGAAGCGAGGCGTGGCATGGTTCCGCCAGATTGAAGACGCTGTGGCGAAAAAGGTGAAGGGCGTGGTGAGAACTTCATCGCCTTCGCCGATGCCCAGGGCTTTCACCGCCAGCACCAGCGCGTCTGTTCCCGAAGCGCAGCCGATGGCGTGCTTGATCCCCAGGTAGGCTGCCATCTTATCTTCCAGTTCCTTCACCTGGGGTCCCATGATATAGTGGTGGTCGGTTAGCACACGTTCAAGCGCTTGGCGTATTTGCGGCATTAGCGGATCATATTGCGCGTGCAGGTCCAGCAGTGGTACTTTCATAGATCGGTTCTGCTCCTTAGTTTGCTGAGATGGCGCGAACGCCCAGGAATATGGTGACCACCTGCGACGTGATGGTAAGCACGTCTTTCAGATCGGTCCAGAAATCGCGGTCTGTTTTCTGCGCCACAAATACGGTGTCGCCGGGATTGACAGCTACCTTCTTCGAGGGTCTGACCCAGTTACCGGTCGACCCGCTGATGAGGCGGATCCCTTTCCAGCGGCTATTATTGGTCAAACCTCCTGCTGCTGCGATGTAATACTGCCAGTCTTTGCCTTCGGCCCAGGGTATGAGGCCGGGTTTGACGACCTGTCCGCTGACTTCGACCATTTCCAGCGTTTCCGGCACGAAGAGGTAGTCGCCGTCACGCAGGATGGGATTGTCTTCAGCGCCTTGGGAAGACCAGGTCCGGGCTACATCAACGCTGTATTTGCCGGGGAACTGGCGCAGCCGGTTGCGCATGAAGTGGTATTCCAAGACCGTCATATCCGCCATGGAAAGGGTTTTCAAGCGCTCGAACTCCGGATCCGGCTCAAGGGTTCCCAGTTGGTTGGCAAAGATCGCGCTGCTCAGGTTTCCCCGCTCTGTGGGTCCGCCGCAAAGCAACAAGACGTCGTAGAGCGTGGTTCCTGCTCCGAGCAGATACTCTCCTGGGGCTTTGACGCTGCCTTCCACGGTGATCTTCCAAGCCCGGCGGAATTCGGCGTCCCGCACTACTGTAACGCGGTCATGGGCACGCAGGGGGATAGCGGCGGGATCAACCGAGCGGAGGTCATGGCGGAGGATGTCGAAATCGACGAGGTTTTCTTTATAACGGTAGATTTGCACATTCGCGCGATCCGCGCCCAAAGTGAAGCCCTGCGCCAAAGCCAGCAGATCCCCCAGGTTGTCGCCTTCCACGAACTCATATTCGCCGGGCAGATAGACCTCGCCGGAAAGGGTAACGGAGTTGTGGACCGCGGGGACCACGATCACGTCACCGTCACGCAGCAAGGGATTTTGCGCCAGATCGCCGGTCCGCTGGTATTTGAGCAAATCGCAGATTGTGGTTTCCCGGCCGCGGATCAACTTGATGCTGCGCAGGCCCTGGAAGTTTGCGAAGAGCGAGTCCTGAGCCGCTTCCTGCGCCAGTTGCGGAGTAAGAAACTCCGCCGCGACGGGTTCCCGGGGTAAGGAACGGGCCAGCGTCAGAGCGTCGGAAATCCGGTTCAGGGGTGTCAGTTGGTAACTGCCGGGATTGGCGACGAACCCGGTCACGCTCACGGAGATGAAGTTCTGGGAGGGCGCGGGCACCGTGATCTGCGCTCCCAACCCCAAGGCCAGGCAGAGCAGGATTGCCAGAAGCAACTTAGTTTTCATAATATTCGATCATGCGCTGGATGATCGCGTCCAGCTTGTATTGCGGCTCGTAGCCGATGTATTCCTTGATCTTGTCCAGCGAGGGCATGCGGTTCATCATATCCTCAAATCCCTCTTCGAAAGCTTCTTCGTAACTCATGTAATCGATGCGCGACTTGCTGCCGCACATATCCCTGACCTTCTTGGCCAGGTCTTCGATGGAGATGGATTCCGTGGTGCCCACGTTGAAGATCTCGCCCAGGCAATTCGGCGCAGCCATCAGCTTGATGAAGGCCTCCACGACGTCCGAAACGTCGGCGAAACAGCGCGTTTGTTTGCCGCTGCCGTAGACGATCAACGGCTGGTCCAGCAGCGCGGCCTTGATGAACTTGGGCAGCACCATGCCGTACTGGCCGGTTTGGCGAGGGCCTACGGTGTTGAAGCAGCGGACGATCACCACGGGCAGGCGTTTTTCCCGGAAGTAAGCCAGGGCCATGAATTCATCGATCGCCTTGCTGCAACTGTAGCCCCAACGGCTGATATGCGTGGAACCAAGCAGCCGGTCGTCGTATTCGCTGAAAGGCACTTTCTCGCTCTTGCCATAGATCTCCGAGGTGGAGGTGATCAGCACCTTGGCCTTGTGTTTGTTCGCCAGTTCCAGCACGTTGTCTGTGCCCACGATGTTGGTTTTGAGGGAGAGCAGGGGGTTTTCGATGATGTATTTCACGCCCACAGCCGCTGCCAGATGATAGACCTGGTCCACGCCCGCCATCAGTTTTTCCATCAGCGAGCGGTTCAGCACGCTGCCGATCGTGTAGTGGAAATTGCCGTTGTCCTTGAATGTTTCTATGTTTTCCAGCCGGCCGGTGGACAAATTGTCGATAATGCTGACCTGATGTCCGTCTTCCAGGAGTCTTTCCGCCAGATGCGAGCCGATAAAGCCGGCTCCTCCGGTGATGAGGATCTTCATAACTTCTCCATTTCTGATGCGTTTAAACGCAATGGCACTTACATTTCGCCATTACGTAACAAGATTTGCCCGCCCGGATTTTGTCAATAGAAAAGGCGCTGTTGCGCTCTTGGGGATCATTAAGGGGCTGAAGTTCCGGGGCGTCCGGATCAGAGAATGCTCTCCGGCGATCATTGCGGTATTATTGCGCGGTCATTGCGCGCTTAACCCGCAATGACCGCGCAATGACCGCGCAATGATAACGGGCGCAAGGACGGAAGATCCGCCTGGTAATGTTATCCGGCAGCGTAGGACCCAAGCACCCTGGCTATTGTCAAACGCGCTCCTGATTTCAGTTACTGAGCACGATTTTTTTCTGGGCTGTCTCTCCATTCCGTCCGGATAAGCGAAGCATGTACAGACCGCTGGGCAGATCCGGAAGATTCAGGCCGAGTTCGGTTTTATCCTGGTCAAATTTCCCGGCGGCGACCTTTTGGCCGCGCAGATTGAAGACCTGGTAAGCAGCGAAAGGTTGGCTGCTCTTGACGTTAAGGCTGGAAGAGCGGTTCAGGGGATTGGGCCAGCAGGCCACGTTCCATTCCGGGCCGGGCATCAGGGCATCGTCCACGGCGACGGGATAGTCGAAGAGCGCGGTGGCGGAAAGGGTCTGGGCGGGGCTCTGATAGGCCGGCAAGCTCAGCGTGGCGCTGGACCAGAGGATGTATCCGGTGGAAGGGGTGTACTGCATGGCGCTGAGGTTGGTTTCCAGTCCGGCGGCGCCGGAAAGCAGGCTCCATTGGCGTTTGGCGGTCATGTGGTGGTTTGCGATGAGCGAATCCTGGATGTTGGCATAGCGGGTGCAGCAGGTGAGATTGGCAAGCACGCGGAAGTGGTTGGTGGCGGCGAGGTGGTTTCCGGGCAGGTTGCCGTTGTTATCGTAGTAACGCAGGGCGGTGCCGGAGTTGTTGGTTTCCGCCACCAGGGGAATGATACCCAGAGCGCCTTCGCTAAGGGCGTGGATGATCGTGCCGGAAAGATGCGTTCCACCACTGATCGCCGCGTATACGTCAAGCGCGTCGGAGTTCCCGTCTGCATTGATGTCCAGGCGTTCGATCCCGCGGCGCAAGTCTTGGGCGACGGGACTAAGGTTCTGGGGATTGGGCGCGCTGTGGTCGTTGCCCATGTTCAGCCAGGCCGAGGTTTCGGAGGCGGAAATGGCGGAGAGCGCTCCGATGAAACCTGGCCAGGTGAAGCTCAGCCATTCCTGTTCGTCGGCTTCAGCCGGATGATGGACTACGAGGAGGGGATTGCCGATCAGGGCGGTGTTCTGGCTCCAATCCAGAAAACGGGTGATCACGGATGAGCCGGCCAAAAGAGAATCCTGCGCGGTGGATACACCCCAGCTGGAAAGCGAGGCGCAGCCTATCTCCAGATCGTCCAAAGCGAAAGCGCGGCGCACCAAGAGCATGTCCACGATGGCATTGGCCAGGAGCAGGTCTTCCGCGGCCAGATTCCTTCCCAATCCAGAGTGAAACAGGTTCACACCGGCGTCCTGCAAGCCCGCTATCAGGCCCTGGGCTTCGCTCAACAGGCGCGGGTCGGTGTCGAAATGCTCCTGGTAATAGTTCCACATGAAGTTGTAATACACGGGGTCGGAATTGGTGACCATCGTGTAGTAGTATTGGTTAAAGACGTCGAGGACGGCATCGCCCAGCAGGTAGCCTTGGGCGTGGCCGCGCTGGTAGTGCGTGCCCCACACTTGCAGGATGGCTTTGTCGCCCAGGTATTGGAGGTTGCCGTTGGTTTGGGCGAAGCCGCTGAGCGCGATCAGGCACAGCAGCAGGCTAGGATACAATTTCTTCATGGGGGCTCCTATGAGGGATTCGTTTGTGCATTTTGCGGAAGACGCGGTAATTGTGGCGTACGACGAAGAAGAACACGAGGTTGGCCACGATCATGATGATGTTGAGGGTCAGGGTATCGTAGGCCGCGTAGTAGGCGTAGGCGCAGCCTACGACCAGCAGCAACACAAATTTGAAGATGAAGATTCCGCGCGGTAAACCCAGCTTGCGGAAGACCCAGCGCGCCACGGGATTGCGTTCGCGGTGGTAGTGGTCCGGACGCAGAACCATCCAGGTGGAATGGCCGTCCAGGACGTTGAGTAAAATGAAGATCAGAAAGAGGATCACCAGCAGGGGGAGCTGCGAAAGGAATTGGAGCAGGAACCGGAGTGAGGTGTTCAGCATTGTTGGCGGGGCTCGGGGATTTCTTCGCGGCGGCTGCCTTGCGCCTCTTTGATCCTGCGATAGGCGCGGAAATTGGAGGCGA
>DAHVPC010000082.1 GCA_027318475.1 Candidatus Cloacimonadota bacterium
GCAAAGCAGAATTCCGCCGTCATACACGCCCAGGGTCATGGCGAGGGACATCTTGAGGCTGGAACCCGCCGCCACCATCAGCGTGCCGTAGACCAACAGGTTCCCGGTGTTGGTGAAGCTGGCGTTATTGATCACAGCCAATACCGTTCCCGCCGATACGGACGAGGAATTGGCGTTCAGGCAGTTCATGTCGCCGATTAAGTAGACCTCGTCAGCCGCGATGACCTGGAAGCCGCCCTTGACAGTGCAGGTGTGAAAGGTCATTTCGCGGTTGCGGGTGATGGGGCGGCTGTTGCCGTCACGGCAGCTTTGGAACTCCGGTCCGCCTTCATCCTTGGTGGCAGGTTTGTTCACGCTCAATCCCCAGAACCAGCCGCCTGGAGTTTCGAAAACGGCCTCAGCATCGACGCTGCCGGTGAATTCCACCGTTCCGCCAGTGGGATCGAAAACGCCGCTGCGTTCGTACCAGTTGCCGTTGACGCGGATGATGCCGCCTGAGATGTTGAAATCGCAGGCTTGCCCGTGTCCTCCGACATAGACACCCTGGTTCTTGAAGTTCAGTTCGCCGGAATCCATGTTCAAGGTGGCGTTGGTATCATATCCAATATAGTGGCCGCCACTACCGCCGTAAATATCCACGATACCATTCTGGATGTTCAACCAGCAATTCAGATCCAGGTATTGTGCGGTATCCTGATGGACGACCAAATGGCTGTCCTGCACCCAGAACGAACCGATCAATCCTGGATCTGCAAGGTCGTAGATGTATGTCGAGCCTCCCAGGATTCCCAGGAATCCACCGCCGTGATAGGAACCAATCCCGGTTTGGGAGTAGCTGTAGATGTAAGCCCCGCCATTGAGATACAAAGCTTGGTTCAGAATAACAAAGGTTCGGAAATATACAGCTGTAAGCGACGCGGTGAAGTTGCCCATGACGGAGAGCGGACCCCAGAACTGGATCGTGTCCATGGTGTTTTGGCAGAACACGTTGTAGAACCAATTGTTACCTGTGATATCCTGTTGGTTGCTGCCGTTGAAGGTGACCGTGCTCGTTGAATATACAAAGTCTTCAGGACTGGCGTTGTTCGTCCAGTTTCCTGCCACCATTATCCCAAACCCGTGCGTGTGAAACCGGCCGGACATGAGCGCGAAATCGCCTGTGATGGCAATATTCGCGTTCAGATGGACGATGCCGGTGGGATCTTCCTTGAAGATATACAGGTTGTTGACCCAGTTGCCGTTGGATACATTCAAACCGCTCTCGATACCTGTGGACAGAAACAGGTTGACACCCGTGGGATGGAAGCAGTTGGCATCGGTGGCGGTGAAATTGCCGGCTACCGTGATATTGGAGTCGGTGAAGACGCTTGCTGGGTCGGTGGCGAGAGTGAGGGATTTCGGCGATACGTATAGCTCGGAATTGACCAATGAGACCACACCTTGCAGGCTAACGGTGTTGTTGATCGGAGGCGCACCGGTGGGGGCGTCTATAGTAAAATTTCCGCCAACTAAAGACAGATTTGAACCTAAAGCTGTATGGTATTCGCCGTGTAGGGTGACATTACCTGCATTAACGGTTAGGCTGCCATAAAGAAAGAACTCGTTGGATATCACCAGCTGCCCATTGTGAATGGTTAATTGGGCGCCAGCTTGGATATTGAGCATGCGGCAATATCGAAGTCCACTTACAACAGGATAATCACTTACGCCGGGAGGGATGATTACGAAGGTGGATGCATTGGGAACATGATAATCGCTCCAATTATCCGGATCGTCCCAATCGGTGCTGGCGCTTCCGTCCCAAGTTTCATACAGGTTGAACACCGCGTCATAGGCATTGACTATTCCGTAACCGGTGTACATGTCCCATCCTGCACCTCCGTCGATAGTCATATCCTGCGCTGATGATATCAAGGCGGTGCGAATCTCAGCAGGGGTAAGCATGGGATTCTGGGACAGCAACAGGGCTGCCACGCCGGCGGCATAAGGTGAGGAACAAGATGTTCCGCCGAACCAGGCACAATAATCGGTAGTAGTATATCCCTCTGTTCCGACAATATCCGTGGAGGGTAGGATCGTCGGTGCCATCAAGTCGACGGCGTTATTGGCGTCCTGGGCAGTGCCCCCATAGTTTGAACCCCACCAGTACTCGCCGTCGCAGGAATCAAGGCTCTTCCTTGCCCCGTCCGGAGCTGCCGCGCCTACGGCGATCACTTTGTTGTGGTTAGCCGGGTAATCAATGCTGGTCAGGTTGGCGTTTCCAGTACTTGAGAAGACGCTCAGGCCCTGGGCATAGGCATACTCCAAGGCGAGATCGCAGTTCACGACCTCAACAGCATTATACATCTCATATAGCCCTTGCCACCCAATGCTAACGTTGATCAAGTCCGCTCCGTTATCAGCGGCGTATATCAGCGCATTGGTCAGCGAAGTCAACAGTATGTTGCCGCTGCTGTTCATAATCTTCAGGGGCATGACACTGCATCCGCCCGCGGTTCCTGCGACCCCCTGCCAGTTGTTGGCGATCCCCGCCGCGATCCCAGCTACGGCGGTGCCATGCCAGCTGGAAGGCGCGAACGCGGGATCGTAGCCGGGATCGGCATCGCCGCAGCCAAGGTCGTAACCGGCTACCAGCCTCAAATCGGGATGCGATGTGTCCACGCCGGTATCAATGATCGCGATGATCACGCTGGCAGTTCCGTAAGCCTGGGCATGGTTCCAGGCCAAGTCCGCGTCGCAGTCGAAGCCGACGGTGCCTACCGGATCACCGGTATGGCCCTGCGTGGAATTCTCATACTCAAGCAGCTGCCGTGTGTTGTGATGTCCCCAATTGAGATAATAGTAGAGATCATTGGGAGTAACGGACAGGGTTCCCAAGTACGCAAATGACGCGCTTTCGATCAATGCGCTGCTCTTGTAGATTCTTACAGCCTCTTTCGCGCTGGTTTTCCCGCTGAGGCTGATCAGGAAGCAGCGGTCAAAGCCGGTGTTCTGCTCCCATGCTGTATCCTTGGGCCTGATATGGGCGCGGACGATCTTCACTCCGCCCACAGCTCGCATCAATTGATCCAGTTCTTCGATATTGAAGGTTTCTGCTTCCGCGTACAGCCCTTGGGGCAGGTTTGCCCGGGCATATGCTTCTGCGGTCAGTTTGATCTCAAACAGGTCGGGAGCGTATGCTGGACGCTCAACAGTGCTTGAATTTGGAGAAGATACACCCGATTGGAGGGCGCATAAGAATGCGGAACTGACTAAAACAGCCAGCAAGACTACGGCTTTCATAAGATCTCCTTTAGCCCCAAATACCTTAGATAAGCCTTTTACGATATATCTAAACAGAAAACTTCACTAACTAAGGTTCAGAATACCGATGCTTCATAATTTGTCAAGATAAATTTGTGCTATTATTTCCATAAGATCAGGAATACGCATTACACGTATCTTTCCGGGTTCATCTGGCCGGGAAACGTTTCTGGATGGGGGTTTCCAGCCTTAGCAAGTTCCCGATGCAGATTTATCAAGGGTAATGAGTAAGCAGTTTCGGGTCAGATCAGCTTTCCATACCCATTCCAGAGCATTTCTGCCCTGTTATGGATTGACTGTGGGTTAAGAACGGATTCGGTTTTGTTGCCCGATTCTAACCGCTCAGGTTGAGTTTGCGCGAGCGGAAGCCGTAGCCGAGTACGTCGTGGACGTCGGTGACGATCATGAAGGCGTCGGGGTCGATGTCCTTCACGATATCGGTCAGTTGGGGCACCTGGCGGCGGTTGAGGACACAGAAGAGGACGTCGATCTCCTTCTTTTCATAACCGCCGTAGCCTTTGAAGAAGGTTATCCCTCGCTCCAGTTCTGTGTAGATGTCCTCTTTGATTTCGTCCACATGGGGAGAGATCACGTAAACGCCTTTGATGTAGGGCAGGCCTTCACTGGCGAGGTCGGTGATCTTGGTGGAGATGAAGAGGTTGATATAGCCCCAGATGAGGATCTTGGGGTCTTTGAGGAGGATGGCGACGGCGAGGATGATCCCAGTTTCCACGATGTAGTATCCGCTGCCGATGGAAAGCCCCGCTTTCTGTTTGATCAGGGCCACAGGGATGTCCGTGCCGCCGGTGGAACCTCTCGATTTGAAGATCAAGCCCAAGCCGAGGCCGAGGATCACGGAGCCCGCTATCGCTGAAAGCAAGAGGTCTTCCGGACCCAAGTAGGCATGGATGGTGCGGCCCTGGAATATGTGAGTGTAAAGCGCCAGGTCCATCCAACCGAGATTGGCGAGGGTTTTAATGCTCACCAGATCCGTAAAGATGGAGGATGCCAGCATACCAAAGATGGATTTGGCGCCGAAGGACTTGCCGATGAAGATGAAACTGAGCACAAACAGAGGGATGTTGAGCATGATCATGGACACCCCGGGGGGAATCCGGAAGTAGAAATTGAGAACTTGGGCGAGGCCGCCGACACCGCCCGGAGCCATGTTGTAGGGCATCAGGAACCAGGCGTAGCCAATTGCCACGAGCAGCGCGCCAAAGGTGATCCCGGCCAGATATCTGGCCTCCCGGGCCACCAACCGTTTTCCAGTGAGTTTCTTCATTTGTTTCACACTCCTATTCACTTGACGAATACTCAGGCCCCAGAAACATGGTTTTTCCCCCTTGGAACGCAGGTGACGCAAAATCCGCGCTCCATCTGGGGTAAGCACCTAGTTAAACAAGGAAATCTTTATGACCATCGACCTGAGAATAGACGGCATCAGACACAGCCTGATCCGACCGGAAACGCCGCGGCAGCTGCGCGAGATCCTGCGCGGAACGGATATTGACCCGGCCAGTGTCCTTACCTATAAAATCGACCACGTGGAATATGTCAATGGAGAATATGCCCCCCACAAGGACGCCCTGGTGGATTGCATCACTGTGCGGCATCCAGAGGGGACGCGGATCTATCAGGATTCCCTGATCTTCATACTGGGCAAGGCCGCCTATAAACTTCTGGGCAAAGAGCCCTCGCTGGTGGTGGAGCATTCCATTGCCGACGGCGTTTTTTGCGAGATCTTCGGAAACGGAGCCTGGACCGAAGAGCTCTGCGCCAGGATCAAGCAGGAAATGCTGGATATCGTGGCCGCGAACCTGCCCATCGAAAGGCAGCGGCTTTCCGCTTCCGAAGCGCTGGAGATCTTCCAGATCCAGGGACGCAGGGACATCGTAAAAAACCTTAAGGGTTCCTATCACGAAAGCGTTACCACCTACCGCTGCGGCACGTATCACGACCTGTTTCTGAGGCCGCTGGTGGAAAGCACGGGCGTGGCGAAGGATTTCGACCTGGTTTATCAGGCTCCGGGCTTCATCTTGAGGTTTCCCAGCGGACCAGCGCATCAGGTGGCGCAACCTTTCGCACTGCCCCAAAAACTATTCCAACTGCATCAACAGCACGACAAATGGCTGGATATCCTGCGAGTGCACAACATAGTCGATATCAACAAATTGACCGATACCTACGAGATCTCGGAGTTCATCCTGGTGGAGGAAGCGCTGCACGAAAAGAGGATCGCGGAGATCGCGGCGAATATCGTGACCAAAGCCGAGGTCAAGCTGGTGCTGATCGCCGGGCCTTCCTCATCCGGCAAGACGACCTTCGCCAAACGCCTTTCCATCCAGTTGCAGGCCTCCAAGGCCAAGCCGCTGGTAATCGGCCTGGACGACTATTTCATCGACCGCGCCAAAACGGTCCGTAAAAAAGACGGGGCCTTCGACTTCGAATCCATCCACGCCCTGGACCTGCCCTTCCTGAATCAGCAACTGACGCAGCTGCTGAACGGCGAGGAAGTGGAATTGCCGCATTACGACTTCGTCCGCGGGATGAGGCGGCGCAGCAATAAAGTGATCCGTCTCAAGGCGGACAACGTGATCATCATGGAAGGGATCCACGGGCTGAACGACGCCCTCACTTCCGCCATTCCCGCTTCCCGCAAGGCCAAGATATACGTGAGCGCGCTGAACCAGCTCAATATCGACTTCCACAACCGCGTGGCGACCACCGACTGCCGTCTGCTGAGGCGGATCATCCGCGACCACCAATACCGCGGCTACACGGCTCCCGAAACGATCCAACGCTGGCCGGAAGTCCGCGCCGGCGAAGAACAGAACATCTTCCCCTATCAGGAAAACGCCGATTACATGTTCAACAGCAGCCTCACCTACGAGCTGGGCATCCTGCGTAAACACGCCTGGCGGCTGCTGTCCGCAGTTCCCCGCAGCACTTCTGCCTATGGCGAAGCCCAGCGCTTGCTGGCTCTGCTCGCCTACGTAAAAGACATTCCGGACGCCCTGGTGCCCTACAATTCCATTATCCGCGAATTCACCAACGGCTCGATCTTCCGGTATTGAACATGAACAGGATCCACATTCTCACCGACGACGTGCGGAACAAGATTGCCGCCGGCGAAGTGATCGAACGTCCGGCTTCCGTGGTCAAGGAACTGGTGGAAAACTCCATCGACGCAGGCGCTACGGCGATCACCGTGGCTGTGGAAAACGGCGGCAAGGACAGCATCCAGGTGAGCGACAACGGCTGCGGAATGAGCGCCGACGACGCGCTGCTCTCCCTGGAGCGCCACGCCACCAGCAAGATCAAGACTGTGGGCGACATCATCCACATCGGCACCCTGGGTTTCCGCGGCGAAGCCCTGCCCAGCATTGCCAGCGTGAGCAAGCTTACTTTGATCACCAGGACTGCCGCCATGGATGTGGCAACCCAGATCGACATCGATTTCGGCAGGCTGGAGGGCGTTACGCAGGCATCCTCCAATCCCGGCACCAACATCACGGTACGGGGTCTGTTCAAAGCCCTGCCGGCGCGTAGAAAGTTCTTGCGCAGCGCCCAAGCGGAACTGCGCCACATCCTGAAATACATCCATTACCAGGCCGTGCTCTATCCGGGGATAGGCTTCAAACTCTTTGTGGACGGCAGCCAGCGGCTTTCCTTCGTGGCCACGGACAATAAACAGGACCGGATGGGCGAAGTTTTCGGCGCGGGTTTCTTCAGCGACGACTTGATCCCCGTGCAGGCTGAAAGCGACGGCTACGTCCTGGACGGCTACATCTTCGGCCTCGAGGACCGCAGCGACAAACTCTCGGACATGCAGTACACTTTCATCAACGGGCGCTACATCCAGGACAAGACGATCAAACATAGCATCAAAAGCGCTTACGAGCCCTTCATCCTGAAAACCAGGGCCTGGCAGAAAGGCAGCACGCCGCCCTACGTGCTGTTCCTTTCCATACCCGCGGAGCAGATCGACGTCAACGTTCATCCCGCCAAGCAGGAAGTGCGTTTCCGGGAACAGCAGAAAGTGCATTCTTTCGTCTTTCTCACACTCACCGAAGCCCTGAAAACCTATGAATACGAGAAGTACGCTTCCGCCCGGGAAAAGTTCCATCACGGCGCGCAGGTCCATCAGGCCACATCCGCGGAGCAATCCATCTTCCGCAGCGCGGTTGACGTACCCCGTTTCGGCGAGTACAAAAAGGAATTCGGCAACCTTTACCAGGAGGAGTTGTTCCCGGCTGAGCCCCCAGCGGCCAGGAAAGTTGAAGTGCCAGTGGTGGATCATGACAAACGGGAACGCGATAGCCAGCTGGAAATATCCGACGACCTGCCCAACGAGTCTTTCCAATACCGTCTGCTGCTGCGTAACGAAGAGGATTACATCAACCCCTGGCAGTTGCACAACACGTATATTTTCATCCAGGTTGAAGACGGCCTGGTGGTGATCGACCAACACGCGGCGCATGAGCGCATCATCTATGAGAAGTTGCTGCAACGGACCCAGGGAGCCCCGCCGGTGCGGCAAAAACTGATCATCCCCCTCGTGATCGACATTCCTCCGATCATCGCCGCCGAGATCCGCGATCTGGTGGAGCAGAACCTGGAATTGTTGGAGAAAACAGGCTTTGTGCTAAAAAAATTTAGCGGGGATTCGCTGGTGATCGAGGAAATACCGGCCGAATTGGACGACTGGCAGGGCGGTAAGATCTTCATCGAGATCCTCAAGGAACTGGAAACGGAACTGGAGACAAACACGGATTTCCGGGATTCCCTGGCCAAGTCCATCGCCTGCAAAGCCGCCATCAAAGCGGGAAAGAAGCTCACCCGCAAGGAAATGCTGAACCTGATCAACCAGCTCTTCGCCTGCCAGATGCCCTATTTCTGCCCGCATGGCCGGCCGCTGATCCTCAAAATGACCCTGGGCGAGTTCGAGAAGAAGTTCAAGCGCCAGCTATGATCCCCCTGCTCACCATCGAAGGGCCGACTGCTTCGGGTAAGACCAATCTCGCCCTGAAACTGGCCCAAGCGTTGGGAGCGCAGATCATTTCCGCCGATTCCCGCCAGGTTTACCGCTACCTGGATATCGGCACCGCCAAGCCCAGCAAGGCTGAATTGCAGGTAGTCCCCCACCACCTGATCGATATCCTGGAACCAGATGAATCCTACAATGTAGGCCGTTTCTGCAGCGAGGCGGGCCGGATCAGCGAAGACCTGCACCAGGCCGGGATTCTGTCCATCATCTGCGGTGGCACCGGACTCTATGTGTCGGGCTTGCTGCGCGGGATCTTTCCCGCCCTCGAGATACCCGGCGGGATCCGCAGCGGACTCTGGGAACGCCTGGCCAATGAAGGTTTGAGTGTTCTCTACGAAGAACTCCGGCAACGCGACCCTGGTTTCGCCGCGCAGGTCAGCAATAAGGACAAACAGAGGATCCTGAGGGGTTTGGAGGTATATCAGGCAACGGGAACGCCCATCACGGAACACTGGCGCCGGCAAACTCATGAACAGCGTTTCCAGACCTTCCGCCTGCTGCTCGATCCGCCCCGCGAGCTGTTGTATGACAGGATCAACCAGCGCATCGGCGCCATGCTGGAAGCGGGCTGGCTGGAGGAACTCAGAGGTCTTTTGAAGCGGGGTTTTGACCCTGCCTGCCCAGGTTTGAACAGCTTGGGCTACAAGGAATTGCTGCCCCATGTTACCGTAGGGAAAAGCTTGGACGAATGCGCCGGGCTGGCTGCCCAGCACACCCGGAATTACGCCAAAAGGCAGTGTACCTGGTACCGTAAACATAAGTTTGATTTGACATTGACCTCATCCGAGTGTAATATATCCTCAGTGGCGGGGATTATTCAAGCCCGCTTGCAGTAACATCTGAGATTAATGAGGATTGTATGCATCTGGTTGCCAAAGTCTTTGACTGGGACATCACCGAAGAAGAAATCGCCAGCGAGAGCGCCCATCTGGTCGGTCAGGATTCCGACCTGGCCCAGGTTCACGCCCTGAACCGCTTGATAGACCGTTTCCTGCTCTTGCATCAAGCTCAGTCCAAAGGCATCGACGCCTCCGATGAAGAATACGACAGCGCTCTGCTCGAGACTCTGGAGGATATCGAAGCCGTCCCCAGCAATGACGAGGAAACCCGCGAACTGGAAGAGCGCATCCGCAGGCGGATCATCATCCGCAAGTATGTGCAGCAGATTTGCGCTCTTGATGTACCCATTGGTGACGAACAGTTGCTGGCCTTCTACGAGGAGCAGAAAGAGGTGTTTTTCGCGCCGGAAGCCGTGCGGGCAGCGCATATACTGATCCGCGCCGACCAGCCTGAGGCGGAGAAACTGGCGCGGGAACTGCGTGACCGGATAAAAACCGAAGAAGACTTCCAGAATATCTGCGGAGCGCATTCCCAATGCCCAACGGGCGTACGCTGCGGTGATCTGGGCTGGTTTCCCCGGGGCCGGATGATCAAGGAACTGGAAGACGCCGCCTTTGGTTTAGAGGTTGGGGAGATCAGCGATATCATCCATTCCCGGTACGGCTTCCATATCCTGATGGTCACAGATAAAAAAGTACAGCGGACCGTGGCTTTCGAAGAGATCAGGGACAGCCTGAAATCCCGCCTGCTCCAGTTGGAGCGGGAGTTTTACCTGATCAGGCACGTGAACGGGCTGCGTAAGAGCTACCAGAACCAGATCCGGATCCTGGATTCCCGCTACGTTAATTAACGGGCGCTAAGCCTGCCTCCACCTGGCTCAGGATCTCTTTCTTCAGAGAGGATCGCGTGGGCTCTTCCCGGTCAGAAGCTCTCAGAAAGTAAGTTTCCCCAAAACCTCCCGGGGGACCCTGCATCACCCAGATCTCATCCGCCAAGTTTATTGCCTCATCGATATCATGGGTCACAAAGATGATGCTTAACTTCATCTCACGTGTGATAATCCCCAGCCAGTCTTGCAGTTGAATTCTTGTGATGGCGTCCAGACTGGCAAAAGGCTCATCCAACAGCAACACCGGAGAGCCGGTCATGCAGGTGCGCAGGAAGGCCACCCTTTGGCGCAGGCCGCCGGATAGTTGGTAGGGAAGGTGTCCCGAGTGTTCAG
>DAHVPC010000083.1 GCA_027318475.1 Candidatus Cloacimonadota bacterium
GTGCGGATCCTCCTCGAATCCGACCAGGAAATTGCCCCAACTGATCCCTTCATTCCGCGGGACTTTTCCCCATGGCTGAATGGCAAGTGGATCGGACAGGCCGTATCCTACGGATGTTACAGGGAGGGCCAGGCTCCCGGCGTCAAAGGTCCCAGCCAAGCGGAGATCCTGGAAGACCTGGAGATCATCGCCCGGCACTGGAATCTGATCCGGGTCTATAACGCCGACGACGATACCCAGCGCATCCTGGAAACGATCAAGGAAAAAGGCCTGCCCATAAAAACCATGCTGGGCATCTGGCTGGAAAGTGAAGATAACCGGCCTGAAGCAAAGCGCTCAAACATCGCCAATGTGCTACGCGGGATCGAACTGGCCAATCAGTATCCCGGCATTGTAACAGCCATCAACGTGGGCAATGAGACGCAGGTGTTCTGGTCCGGGCACAGATTGGATACCTCAAGCCTGATCCGATACATCCGTGTTGTCCGCAATCACACTAAAGTCCCAGTGGCAACAGCCGACGACTACAACTTCTGGAACAAGCCAGAGAGCCAGGCTGTGGCGCAGGAACTGGACTTCCTTGTCGCGCACATCTATCCGCTCTGGAACGGGAAAACGCTGGAGAACGCGATCCCCTGGCTGGAAGAGACCTTTGCCGGGATCAAGCAATTCCACCCTTCAAAAACCTTGGTATTGGGAGAGATCGGTTGGGCGACCGATTACAATCCCGAGAAGAAAGGCGATGGCGAACAGGGAACCCTGATCAAGGGCGAAGTGGGCGTAAACGCGCAGGAAATCTTCCTGCTGGAACTGGACCAGTGGATCAATGAGAACCAGGCAGCAACCTTTCTGTTTGAAGCCTTCGACGAACCTTGGAAAGGTGGCGGGGAAGCTTCAGGACCCAAAGAGATCGAAAAGAACTGGGGCGTGTATTACCGGGACCGCCTGCCGAAAATTTCTTTTACCAATTACCTGAACAAACGAGACAAATGACAAGCCAAGCAAAACCTCAAAGGAGAGAGAAATGAGAAATACAATCTTGTTGTCCGTCGCAGTGCTCATGATGTCGATGAGCTCAGTATTGATCGCGCAAAACGCGCCGATCAATTTTGAAACAGGCGGCCAGGGAGCCAACTGGACCTGGACCGTGTTCGAAAACGGCACTAATCCGCCGGTGCAGATCATTCCCAATCCCCATTCCACCGGAATCAACACCTCAGCTACCGTTGCCCAGTTCACGGCATTGATTGCCGGGCAACCCTGGGCTGGCTGCGAATCCCAACATGGAGCGGATATCGGCACCTTCACCTTCACCCCCAACAACTGCACCGTGAAGATCATGGTGTACAAAACCGTGCTCAGCGACGTGGGAATAAAGTTCGCTTCCAGCAGCGGAGCTTCCACAGGAGAGATTAAGGTCGCCAACACCCTGATCAATCAGTGGGAAGAGATCACTTTCGATTTTTCCAGCCGGATCGGCGAAACCAACGACCAAATCATCGTTTTCCCGGATTTTAACCTCGCGGGAAGAACTTCCGACAACGTCATCCTGTTCGACAACATCACCTTCTCGCAGCAGATCATTCCGGCAGGACCGGATGTGCCCGCGCCCACACCAACAATCGCGCCCGCCAATGTGATCTCACTCTTCAGCAACGCCTATACCAACGTTACTGTGGACACCTGGTCCGCTCCTTGGGATATGGCTGACGTAGCTGATGTGCAGATTGCCGGCAATGACACCAAACTCTACAGCAACCTCGTTTACGCGGGGATCGAATTCACTTCGCAGACCATCAACGCCACTTCCATGACCCACTTCCA
The DNA here is from genome assembly GCA_027318475.1 of Candidatus Cloacimonadota bacterium. Lineage (GTDB taxonomy): Bacteria > Cloacimonadota > Cloacimonadia > Cloacimonadales > Cloacimonadaceae > Syntrophosphaera. Next base: position 1,825 of record DAHVPC010000083.1, read on the forward strand.
TATGGATATGTGGACTGCCGATCCCACGGCGCTGCCTGCGGTTTTCAAGATCAAACTGGTGGATTTCGGAGCCAACGGAGTGTGGAGCGGCGGCGACGATGTGGAACACGAACTCACCTTCGACGCCAGCACTACGCCCGCCTTGGTAAGCGAAGCCTGGATCGGATTCGACATCCCCCTGGCCAACTTCACCGGCCTGACCACCATGGCGCATCTGGCCCAGCTGATCATCTCCGGCGATCCCAACACCGTGTTTGTGGACAACGTTTATTTCCACAACGGCAACACCGCCAATGAGGATCTGGTCCAAGCAGCGGTTCCGGCTGTGCTGGGAAAATGCTGGCCCAATCCATTCAAACCTTCCACAACCATCGATTACCGGGTCGAAAAATCCGCTTCTGTCACCCTGAAGGTCTACGACCTCAAGGGACGCCTGGTGGAGACCCTGGTGGACGGATATCTGGCTCCCAACAGCTACCAGCAAGTCTGGAATGCCGAAAACGCGCCTTCCGGCGTCTATTTCTACCGTCTGACGGTAGATGGAAACACCGTCGCTACCAAGCGGATGGTTCTGCTTAAGTAAATATCCTGGATCAGCCGTGCGTTAACAGCGCTGCGGCTGGTCTTGCTTTTTGTCTTAACTAACGAAAGGAGAAAACAAATGATAATGAAGAGAACGCTTCTACTAGTGATCCTCATGCTGGCAGCCGGCGCGGGATTGTTCGCGCAATACAGCATGGTGGATTTTGAACCGGCCGGCATGGGTGCCGGTTGGAACTGGACAGTAGGTGAAAACGCGGCCAATCCCCCGCTGGCGTTTCCCGCCAATCCAGTGAGCGGAGGAATCAACACATCCGCCACGGTCGCCCAATTCACAGCGCTGGCAGCCGGCCAGCCCTGGGCCCTCTGTTTTTCGGACGATCTGCCAGATTTCCAGTTCAACGCCACCAACGCCATCGTCAAGATAATGGTCTATAAACCGCGCCTGAGCCCCGTAGCCGTCAAATTCGAAGGCGCCAGCGCCCCGGTCGAATTGCAAGTGTCGAATACCCTGATCAATCAGTGGGAGGAATTGACCTTCGACTTCTCTGGCTCCATTGGCAACACCTACGGCCGCCTTGTCGTCATTCCGGATTTTGCCGCCAGGACCCAGGATTACCAGATCTATTTCGACAATATCCGCGTCCCCGAAGCAAACATTGCTCCCCCGGCAGTTCCCACAGTTGCCGCGCCCACACCCACCGAAGATCCTGGCAACGTGATCTCCCTGTTCAGCAACGCCTACACCAACGTGACCGTGGACACCTGGTCGGCAGGCTGGGATATGGCAGATGTGGCGGATGTGCAGATCGCCGGCAACGATACCAAACTGTACACCAACCTCACCTTTGCCGGGATCGAATTCACTTCCCAAACCATCAACGCCACGAACATGACCCACTTCAACATCGATATCTGGACTCCGGAACCCACCGACATGCCGACCGCTTTCAAGGTCAAACTGGTGGACTTTGGCGCTAATGGCGTCTGGAGCGGTGGAGACGACGTGGAGCACGAGCTGACTTTCAACATGTCCACCCTTCCTCCGCTGCTCAGCCAGACCTGGGTCAGTTACCACATTCCGCTCGCTGATTTCACCAATCTGGTCACCCAGGCCCATCTGGCGCAACTGATAATTTCCGGTGACCTCAACACCGTGTATGTGGATAACGTCTATTTCTCTACTGCTGGCGGTGCTGGCGGCGATGCCACCCTGAGCGACCTCCGGGTCAATGGCACCACCATAGCGGGATTCACACCTGCAATGCTCAGCTACAGCTATGTGGTGCCCTTTGGTGGCGAAACTCCCACCGTGGCAGCCACAGCCACCGATCCCAACGCCAGCTTCGTGATCAACCAGGCAGCGGCTGTTCCGGGAACCGCCACTGTGGTCGTGACCGCGGAAGACGGAATCACCACCCTCACATATTCAGTGAACTTCACCATGGCAGCCGGCTTCCCCACCGTAGCCCCGCCTGCACCCTCTGCTGATTCGGAGAACGTGATCTCCATCTACAGCGATTACTACGGCAATGTCCCCGGCACCAACTTCAACCCCTTCTGGGGCCAACAAACCGTCGTGACCGTGGATTACCTGGTCGATGGCATCAACACCCTGCGCTATCAAAACCTAAATTACCAGGGCACCGAATTCGCCAACCAGGACGTCTCCGCCTATGAATTCCTGCATGTGGATTTCTGGACGGCCACGTCAACGGCGCTCAGCTTCTTCCTGATCAGCCCCGGCGCAGAAACCGGCTATGGCCTGCCCATCACACCCGGACAATGGGTCAGCGTGGATATCCGCCTGGACAGCTACGTGCCGCCCGTCAATCTGGCCAACGTGTTCCAGTTCAAGGTGGTGGGCAACGGAGATGTCTGGTTTGCCAACCTCTATTTCTGGAAAGAGCCCACTCCTCCCGGTTCTGACGCCACACTGGCCGATCTCAAGGTCAATGGGACCACGCTCAGCGGGTTCTCGCCCCTCACCGAAAACTACACCTATGGCTTGCTGGAAGGCACCACCATTCCTCCCCAGATCACTTCCGTGACCCCCAACGACGCCAACGCCAGCTACGTGATTACTCAGGCATCGGCAGTCCCCGGAAACGCCACCGTGGTGGTGACCGCCCAGAATGGCACGATCACCAAAACCTACACCGTGGCTTTTATTATCGCCTGGCCCAATTCCGTGCCACCGATTCCCGCGCACAATCCCGCCAACGTCATTTCCCTGTATAGCGACGCCTACACCAACGTCCCCGTGGACACCTGGCTGACTTCTTGGTCGCAGGGCGCTCTGGAAGATGTGCTGGTGGCCGGCAACCCGGTCAAGAAATACACCCTGGTGAACTTCGTGGGAATTGAAACCGTGGGAGCCAATCTGATCGATGCTTCCGGCATGACCCACGTGCACATCGATGTATGGACGCCGGAACCCAATAACTTCCGCTTCAAACTAGTGGATTGGGGCGCTGACGGCGCCTGGAGCGGCGGCGACGACACCGAGCATGAGATAACCTATACTGCGCCAGCCACCGGACAATGGATCTCCTACGACATCCCGCTGTCCGCCTTCACCAGCCTGGCCAGCACCAGCCACCTGGCGCAATACATCCTGTCCAAGTCGCCGTTGGGAACCATGTACATTGATAACTTCTACTTCTATGCCCTCGGTTCCAACATCCCCGCCAACGTAGCCATATCCACGTCCGCCAATTCCGTCACCATCACCTGGGATGCGGTTCCCGGCGCCACCTCCTACACGGTGTATGCCGCGAATGACCCCTACGGCGCCTTTACCGAGGTTACCGGCGGAACTTACAACGGAACCAGCTGGACCTCTTCCGGCACCAGCGCTGCCAAGTTCTACTACGTGACGTCGAACGACGACTGATAACATCTGATAAGCTTGCGTGAGGATGGAATGAACGCCATGCTGAAGATCCCCACACGGGAGATCGCCCAGCCTGCAATGAAGGCTGGAGCATACGTTCAAGCCCATCCTCAGGCCAGCGCATCCGGCTTGGCAGCCCAACCAGCGGACAGATTCCAGCCAGGCATAAGCAAGATGTCCCACTGGGGTTTTCTGGGATCGGCCCGGTGGCTGGCTGACGGTCCTCTGGCGGACCACTCCCGCACCACCCGCGAAATCCGCGTGAGGCTCGGCAGGGGCGCGAATGAGCCAGGCGGCCCGGCAACCAGCTTTGGACTGGCTGCCAGCCTCAAACAATTCCGCAGAATACCTGCGGATCAACAGAATTAAACATGCGATCGGCCGCCGCTGATCTGGTGGCGGCTGATTTTTCACAACCAACGGCTGAAACATAATTGGAATGATAAAGAGTGTTGGATCATAGCCTGCAGACCAAGTACCGACTGACCGAAGACGGCGAGTTCGTGATTGAAAACTACAACTCCGCCAAGTTATTCTCCAGTTTTTTCCCGGGAGTTGCCGGCAAAAACGGCATCCCCATGTGGACCTTCTACGTCAATCGCGCGCAATGCATCTGCAGCATGGGCATCGAAGGCAAGCACCATCCCATCATGGAATTTTTGCCCGCCAATTGGGCCTACAATCTGGTTCCCTCCCAAGGCTTCCGGACCTTCGTCAAGATGCTGGGCAACGGGTCTGCCACCTTTTATGAGCCATTCCAGAACAACAGCCGGGATGAGCATATCCAGCGCACCCAGAGAATGGTAATCGCGCCCGCCAAACTGACCCTGGAGGAAGAGAATCTGACCCTGGGCCTGAAATTCACCGTGGAGTATTTCAATATCCCGCAAGAAAGATACGCTGGCCTGGCGCGCATTCTTTCCATCACCAACCTGAACCCCGAACCGGTGAACTTGCAATTGTTGGATGGCCTGCCCCTGATCGTCCCTTATGGCCTGGACGATTTTTGCCTGAAGCACATGCGCCGCCTGTTCGAGGCGTTCGTGGAGGTCACCAATTTCGAACGGCAGGTACCTTTTTACAAACTGAAGGTTGAGCCTGCCGACCGCCCCGATGTAGTCAGGATCAAAAAGGGCAATTTCTACCTGGGCTTCGGCCCCGATAACGTGCTTGTGGCCCCGGTCTACGATCCCGTGAAGATCTTCGGCATCCGGGGCGACTACACATACCCGGAAAAGTTTTTGGCCTGTTCCAGCGAGGAACTCGCCGCGAACCAAATTTACGAGAATCGTTTGCCTTGCGCGATGGGATCTCTTACCACCACCATAGCCGCACATCGCACTTACACCTATACATCAGTTATTGGCCACGCCAGTTCTGCCGGGGAGTTGAACGAACTGGTACCCAAGATTGTCCAAGCTGGATATATAGAGAAGAAGGCTGGTGAGAATCAGGAGCTCGTGTCGGCATTGACCCAAAAGAACTTCGTTTGCAGTTCGGAACCCGTTTGGGATCAATACGCAAGGCAAAATTTTCTGGACAACGCGCTGCGGGGAGGTTTCCCGCACACGATCAAGGGAACGGAAAACTCCTCCATCCTGCATCTGTATTCCCGCAAACACGGAGATCTGGAGCGGGATTACAACGACTACCGCCTCACGCCCACTCCCTATTCCCAGGGCAACGGCCATTTCCGCGACGTAAACCAGAACCGGCGCTGCGACCTCTTCTTCAATCCTGAAGTGGGCGACAGCAATGTGGTCCAGTTCTTCAATTTGATCCAGCTGGACGGGTTCAATCCTCTGGTGGTCAAGGAACTCCGCTTCAGCATCTCCGAAGGGGCAAAACTGGCGCAGATCCTGCAGCGTTACATGAATTCTGTGCAGGCCGAAAGCGTCGGAGCCTATCTGGCCAATCCTTTCACGCCGGGCGACTTGCTGCTTTACTTGCATGAGCTGGGAATCGAGATATCTGGCGATACCGAACACTTCATCGGAGACCTGCTGGGCATCAGCGCCAAAGAATACGGCACCGAATACGGGGAAGGCTTCTGGATCGACCATTGGACCTATAACCTGGACCTGCTGGAGAACTACCTCGCCGTGTATCCCGACCAGGAAAAACAGATTTTGTTCGAAAAGAAGGCCTTTTCCTTCTACGACAATCCGCAGCGCGTCCAGCCCCGCGACCTCAAATACGTGATCTGGGAAGGCCGGGCCATGCAGCTGGATGCAGTGGTCCACGACGCTGAAAAAGAAACGCTGATCAACCAGCGCTGCTCTGACCCCAACAAAGTCCGCACTGCATATGGAACCGGCGAAGTTTACCGCAGCACCCTGTTCACGGTGTTGCTGTCTTTGGCGGTGAACAAACTTGCCTCGCTGGATCCAGAAGGTGTTGGCGTGGAAATGGAGGCTGGCAAACCCGGCTGGTACGACGCCTTGAACGGCATGCCCGGGTTGATCGGATCCAGCCTTTGCGAAACCCTGGAACTCAAACGCCACATCCAGTTCCTCTTGAAAGCCCTGGCTGGTATCGAAGCAGCAAACCGGGAGTTTCCCCTGTACGTGGAGTTGAAGGAATTCCTCACAGCCTTGCATTCCCTATTGCAAACGCGGATGAACCCCTTTGATTTTTGGGATGCCGCCACCACGCTAAAAGAAAACTACAGAGCCAGCACCAGGCTGGGCATCAGCGGTGCAGAAGAGAATATCACCGGCGGCAACATAATTGATTTCCTGCAAGCCGGGCTGAGAAAACTGGATACCGGGATCGCCAAGGCCTGGAGCGCAAAAGACCGCGTGGTCTCCACCTATTTTGTGAACGCAGCGGTGGAATATGAAGAACTCCGGCAGCCCAGTCTTGATGGCAACACTCAAGCGCGCTGCAATGCTAAAGGCCTTCCCTATTTCCGGGCCAAAAAGTTCCGCCAGACCGCGCTACCGCTTTTCCTGGAAGGGCCGGTGCATTACCTGCGCTGCGTCCAGAACGCTGATGAAGCCCGGAACTTCGCCGCGGCGGTCCGTTCCAGCGGCCTCTTCGACCCCAAACTCCAGATGTATAAGGTCAATGAATCGCTGGCCGACCAGCCCATGGAGATCGGCAGGGCCAGGACCTTTTCCCCCGGCTGGTTCGAGAATGAATCGATCTGGCTGCACATGGAATACAAATACATGCTGGAACTGCTGCGCAACGGCCTTTATGATGAGTTTTTCCGGGATTTCCGCGGAGTGTTCGTGCCTTTTTTCCAGCCGGAGATCTATGGCCGCAGTATCCTGGAAAACTCATCCTTCATCGTCAGCAGTGCCAATCCGGATCCTTCCTTGCACGGCAATGGTTTTGTGGCGCGGCTAAGCGGAGCGACTGCCGAATTCATCCATATCCTGCACGTGATGCTGGCGGGGCAGAAACCCTTCGCGCTGGATCAGGATGGCGAACTGCAGTTCAGGTTCCAGCCGGTTTTGCCTGCCTGGCTGTTTACCCGGGAAGCGCGCACTGAGCGTTTGCTGATCGGAACTGCCTGGCAGGACGTGGAGTTTCCCGCCCGCACCATCAGTTTTATGTTCCTGGGCCAGATCCTGGTGACCTATTCCAATCCGCAAGGCAAGGACACTTTCGGACCCTGTGGAGTAGCGCCAGTTGCATGGAAAGTAACCGATCTGGAAGGCCACACGCAGGAGTTTGCAGCAAGGGTTCTGGCCGGTGATTTAGCCATGCAGATCCGCGACCGCAAGGTGAGCCGCATCGCTGTGGAACTCCGCTAGTAACCATAACAAGAATAAAGAAAATACAGGAGATTAGGGAAATGAAAGAGATTGAAGCTAAGGTCTCAGCGCTCTTGGCAAAGATGACGCTGGACCAGAAGATCGGCCAGATCCTGCAGCCGGAACGCCAATTCATCACGCCGGAGGAAGTTAAGAAGTATCACATCGGCTCCGTTTTGAGCGGAGGCGGATCGGTGCCTGGAGAAAATAAACCGGCGGACTGGATCGCCATGAACGATGCCTATTGGGCGGCTTCCATGGAGGAAGACGCTGAGCATCTGGCCATCCCTCTGATCTACGGCGTGGACGCCATTCACGGCAACACCAACGTTCTGGGCGCCGTGGTGTTTCCCCACAACATCGGTCTTGGCGCGGCCCATGATCCCGATCTGCTGGAACGCGTTGCCGCCACCACCGCCAAAGAGATCGCCGCGACAGGCGTCGAATGGACTTTTGCGCCCACTCTGGCTGTAGCCCGCAACGACCATTGGGGCCGCACCTACGAGAGTTACTCCGAAGACCCCAGGATCGTGGCAGAATACGCGCCGCGCTTCGTGAAAGGCTTGCAGGGGGATTTTGGCGAGGACAAGGTGATCGCCTGCGCCAAACATTGGGTCGGCGACGGCGCCACGCTGCACGGGATCGACCAGGGCGACATGTGCATCAGCAGCGAGGAACTAAGGAAAATCCACGTTCCGCCCTACAAAGCGGCCATTGACGCCGGAGTCCTCACGGTGATGGTCTCCCTGAGCAGTTGGGATGGCGTCAAGTGCCACGGGAACAAATTCCTGCTTACGGATTTGCTCAAGACAGAACTGGGCTTCCAGGGCTTTGTGATCTCCGATTGGGATGGCATCGACTATCTTTCCGAAGATTACGGCGAAGCCGTGGTCATGTCTTTAAACGCGGGCATGGATATGTTCATGGTAACCTCCAAGTGGAAGCAATTCATCGATCTCGTAAAGGAAAACGTGGCCAATAGCCGTATTCCGCTGGAGCGGATCGACGATGCGGTCAGGCGCATCCTGCGCGTTAAATACATCTTCGGTATGTTCGAAAAACCTCGTCCCGCCTTAAGGAAATTATCCCTGGACCACTCCAGTTTCGGTTCTCGGGAGCATCGTGAAGTAGCCCGTGAGGCTGTCCGCAAGTCCCTGGTACTGCTCAAGAACGAAGGCGGTATCCTGCCTCTGGATAAAAACGCCAGGATC
>DAHVPC010000084.1 GCA_027318475.1 Candidatus Cloacimonadota bacterium
AGCCCATTCCTGATACCTTGGCAGAAGCGGAGATCGAGACTCCAGAAACCGATGCGGAGCAAGTTGCCGAGCCTGTCGCCGAAGAAAAGCGCAAGCCTCAAAAATATGAGCCTCCCAAAAAGGAAGCCCCCAAGAACAGGATCATCGTTCCCTACACTCAAGCGACGCCCGTTGTTACGCCTGGCGGACGTGAAGGCGCCCGGGCCAGGACTGGCGTGAGTTCCGGCGAACAACGCGGACGCCCTTCAGCCAGGCCGAAAGCCGAACCCTACCGCAAACCGGATGAGGCGCGCAAGAGGCCGGGAACCGCTGAAGCAGCCAAGCCGGCCGTTGCCCCTGCTCCCACTGCCAAGGAGATCGAGGCCAAGAAATTCGGTAAGACCAAAGTCAGCCACGAGGACTTGGGCGACAAGAGCAAACACAAGAAGGCCATCATCGGCACAGCCAAAAAAGGCAAACAGCTGGGCGAACCGGTCCAGGAAGTCGATGAAGCCGCGATCTCGCGCAACATCAAGAAAATCATGCAGAAATCCGGTAAACGCAAGAAATACCATCGTGAGGCGCAAACCGTCGAGAACCGCGAAGACAGCCAGGTAGTGATCCGTGAATATACCTCCGTGGGCGAATTGGCGAAGATTCTGAATGTCTCGCCTGCCGAGATCATCTCCAAGTTCTTCTCCATGGGCCAGCTGGTGACCATGAACCAGCGATTGGACAAGGATTCCCTGGAAATGATCTGTGACGAGTTCAAGGTGGATTTCCGCTTTGAAGACGAATTTGGGGCCGACATCATCGATCGCGAAAAGGAACATTATCAGGATGTGCTGGAAGAGCCGAGGCCACCCGTGGTGACCATTATGGGCCACGTTGACCACGGTAAAACCTCCATTCTGGACTATATCCGCAACACGCACGTCGTGGCCGGCGAATCGGGCGGCATCACCCAACATATTGGCGCTTACCAGATAGAAGTGAACAAAAACAAGATCACTTTCCTGGATACTCCGGGACACGAAGCTTTTACCGCCATGCGTGCCCGCGGCGCCAATGCCACCGATATTGCCGTGATCGTGGTGGCCGCCAACGAAGGCATGAAACCGCAAACCAAGGAAGCCATCGACCATGCCAAGGCTGCGGGAGTGCATCTGATCATAGCCATCAATAAGATCGACCTTCCCGACTCCAATGTGGACCGGGTGGTGGCGCAGCTTCTGGATTACGGCGTATTCCTGGAACAATACGGCGGTGACGTTCCCTGGTGTAAAACCTCGGTCGTTACCGGAGAAGGCATACTGAACCTGATTGAGGTGATCCTGCTGACAGCGGAATTGATGGACCTGAAAGCCAGGATCGAAGTTCCTGCCGCGGCGATCGTGATCGAATCCGGCAAGGATACCCGCATGGGCTCCGTGGCCACGATTCTGGTGCGCGAAGGCGTAATCAACAAAGGCGACATCGTGGTGTGCGGAGCCACCCATGGCCGCATCCGCAAGATCGAAAACGAGCGGGGCCAGGAACTGAAATCCCTCAAGCCGTCCGACGTGGGGAAGATCTACGGGCTCAATGACACACCCAAAGCCGGCGACATTCTCAACCAGGTGGATTCGGAAAAAACCGCCCGCAGCATCAGTTCTGAACGACTGCAGATCCGCTTGGAACGCGAGAAATTCCAGAACAAATCATCTCTTCAGAACATCTTTGCGAGGATCAAGGAAGACGCGGTCAGCGAACTGAATATCATCATCAAGACCGACACTGACGGCTCTTCGGAAGCGCTGGCAGATTCCTTCGGCAAGCTCTCCACAGATGAGGTTCAGGTAAACATCATCCATAAAAGCGTGGGCGGCATCAATGAAGCGGACGTCAGCCTGGCTTCGGCTTCCGACGCGATCATCATCGGTTTCCATGTCCGGGCTACGCAGCTGGCACGTAAACTGGCGGAAGACGAGTCAGTTGAGATCAAGATTTATCAGGTCATCTACGATGCCATTGAGGATGTGCGCCTGTCCATGCAAGGCCTGCTCAAGCCAGAATTTGAGGAGCAGAACCTGGGCTCGGCGACCATCAAACAAGTGTTCAAGGTCAAGAAAGTCGGCACCATTGCCGGTTGCCAGGTCGATCGCGGCGTGATCCGCAAAGGCTGCAAAGTCAGGCTGTACCGCAACGACGTCCTGATCACCGAAAGCACCCTTTCCTCCCTCAAGCACTACGCGGATGATGTAAACGAAGTCCGGGCGGGCACGGAGTGCGGACTTTCCCTCGAGGACTTTTCCGACATCAAGGAAGGCGATGTCCTGGAATGCTTCATCATGACCGAGGTGGCCAAGAAACTCTGATGAAATCCCATCGCTTACCCAGGCTGCAGGAAGAACTGAAGAAGATCTTCAACATCGCCCTGACGCAGAAGTTGCGTGACCATACCCTGGACTGGGTGACCATCACCGAGGTCGAGATATCCAAGGACCTGCGCTATGCCAAGGTCTTTTTTTCCCACTACAACAATCCTTCTCCCCATGAGAGCATCAGGGAGCAGTTGGTTAAAACATCAGGTTTTCTCAAGAAACAAATAGCAGGAGCACACATCATGAGAACCATACCCGAATTGACGTTCTATTATGATGACACCGAAGACAGGGCCGAAAAAGTGGATACACTGCTGGCGAGTCTGAAAGACAAGTATGACGACGAGGATGACGATTACGATCCGGACATCGACCTGGATGACTATCTGGACGATGAAGACATCTTCGACCTGGATGAGGACGAAGAGATCTACAACGAATTCATCGAAGAAGAGGAAAACGAAGAGGATGAGGATTCCGAAGACAAGGACAAGTAATCCTCCATCCTATACTCTGGAGAGCATATTGAACGCGATTGGCCGGTACAGGCGGCTCACGATCCGAGCCCTGGCGAAACGGACTGGACAGCGATGATAGACACCCAGCCCCTCAGGGATAGATTGCTCAGCCTGATCCGCCCCGGTGCCAGCATCGGGATCATGTCCCACATCGAACCTGACGGGGACGGATTCTGCGCCAGCCTTGCCATGCAGAGCTATCTCAGTTCCCGGTCTTTGGCCAGCGACATCATCGTGGATGAGGGAAATCTGGAGCGATTCGGTTTCCTGATGCAGGATTGCCGGCTGCGCAAGATGGAGCCTGGCTTACGCTACGACCTCCTCATCATCCTGGACTGCAACAGCTACGATCGGATCGGAGATCGGGAAGAACTGGTTAAAACCGCGGACTATACGCTTCTGATCGACCACCATGTACCTGAAAACGGGATAATCACGACCGACTACAGCTTCGTGGATACGTCAGCTGTTTCAGTCGGCGCGATCATCTTCCGGGCCCTGCAACAGGAGATCGAAAGCCTGCCGGAATCCAGGCGCAAGCATGTTTGTGATTGCCTTTACACCACCATCATCAACGACACCAACAACTTTACCAATGCCAACACGGACGCCGAGGTCTTTCGGATCTCGGCAGGCCTCTGTGCCTGCGGAGTCCAGCCCGCGCAGATCTACAAGTCTTTCTTCCTCAACCACCAGCCCCTGGAAATGCGGTATGTAGGCGAAGTACTTTCCACCATCGAACTGCATCGTAACGGGCAGATCCTGTTCATGTACTCCACCTTGGAGATGCAGGTACGTAATGACCTGACGGCGGATTCCATCATGAACCTCACCAGATGGGTGCAAGGCGTGAAAGACGTGTCGGTGATTGCTTATCTGAGGGAGGAAGCCCCCCAACTTTATAAATTGAGTCTGCGTTCGCCATATCTGGACGTGAATTCGATTGCCGCTTCCTATGGTGGCGGCGGACACAGAAGCGCATCCGGGGCAAACGTGCATGGTTCAATGCCCCAGATCAAAAAGGAATTGCTGCATAAACTGACCCAGGCGCTGGATGCTTACGATACCCATGCGGCAGGATAGCGGTTTCCTGCTGATCGATAAAGCTCGCGGGCTAAGTTCTTTCGATGTCATACGCAGCTTGCGCCAGCTTACCGGGATCCGGAAGATAGGCCACACGGGCACCTTGGATCCCCAGGCCACCGGTTTGCTGATCTGCGCCATTGGTTCTTCGACCCGTCTGTGCAAGTATTTGGAGGCTGAGGACAAGTCCTACTCGGCCTGCCTGCACTTGGGCACCCGGACCGATACCGGGGACAGCGAAGGCCGGGTGATCGCCACTGATTCAAACATCCCCACTAATGTGGATGCAGATGCTCTCACCCATTCGGTCCTGGCCATCACGGAACTGCCCACACCCCAGTATTCGGCGGTGAAAATAAGCGGCAAACCAGCTTATGCCTATGCCCGTGCTGGCGCCTCAATCTCTTTGGACGCGCGGCCTGCCCGCATCAGCTCATTCGCAATAGTCAGTTACGATCCCCCCAATATGCGATATATTTGCCGGGTGTCCAAAGGAACCTATATCCGCAGTTTGAGCGAAAAGATCGCGGCTCTGCTTGGGACGGTTGGATACACGTCTGAACTATGCCGCACTTCAATCGGCAGTCTGCAATTAACGGATGCCCTTGCCCTGGATGGTCTCAACTCCCAAAACTGGCGCGCCTCGCTATTTCCCGATCGGAAGGTCTTTGCAGCTTTCGAGGGTTTCGTTCCCGGCGAGCCTGATCTTACCGCGCTTCGCAACGGACAGGCGGTGGAGCAAGCTGGCCCGGATAATCCCCAGCTTATGCTCTATGATGCCGATGCTAGTGTGATCGGAGTCGCGGCGCGCAGCAAGGGAAAACTGCTGCCGTTGGTCAATCTGTTTTAGAACCGCCCATGTCTTACGTGATCAGTATCGGCAATTTCGATGGCTTGCACCGGGGCCATCTGGAGTTGCTGAAACGCATGGCCAGCCTGGCAAGGGATAGAGATCTGCGCTCAGTGGTCATCAGTTATGACAGCCATCCAGCCTACACGTTGAATCAACAGGCGCGTCCTTTGTTGCTAACGCCAGTGGATATCAAACGGCAGCGCATCCTGGAATTGGGAATAGACCAAGTGGAGTTGTTGCATTTCGATCGGGAATTTTCCCTGATTTCTGCGGAGGATTTTCTCCATGGATTTCTGATCCCCAACTATCATCCCGCGGTCATTGTGGTTGGCTACGATTCGCATTTTGGCCACCAAAGACGCGGCGATTTTACTTTCCTGCAAAGCCACGCGGAGCGCTACGGCTACGAGCTGCAATACGTGGAACCCGTCAGCTACAAGGATCGGCCGGTCAGCAGCTCGCTGATCCGCGAATTGCTCCTGGCTGGCGATCTGGGTGAGGCGAACCAACTGCTTGCCCAGCCCTACACCTTATATGGCAAAGTCGTTCCAGGTTCAGGCCTGGGCATGGATCTGGGTTTCCCCACGGCTAATCTGCAGCTGGCGGACCCCCATCAATTGGTTCCCCGCAAAGGGATCTATCTCAGCCGTTCGAAGCTCGGAACCGAACGTATTTTTGGGTTGACAAATATCGGGTCCAGCCCCACTGTGAAACATCATGGATTGACCGAGATCGAAACCCACCTTCTGGACTTTCACGAGCAGATTTACGGGCGCGATCTACAGGTGAGCCTCATCCAGTATCTCAGGGAGGAACAGTTGTTTGCCGACATCAAGGCCTTGCAGTTAGCGGTTCAGCAAGACCTGGCATACGCCAGGGAACTGATCGGGAAGGGTGTATGAGAAAAGGCTTTGCCTTGCTGCTGTTTGCCATGCTGGCCGCCCTGTGTTCCGCACTGGGATTCGTTCCGGGCAATGGACTACAGGTAGTGGATGATCCCGGCCGGGAATATGCCTTTGCCTACCACAACGGGATGGACGACTATCATTTCTACGGCGCCAATGTGTGGGCCGTGCGCTTCGATTTCAGCGCCGTGTATCCCAGCTTGCCGGGCGCGGAATTTAGTGTCAGCAAAGCCCTGCTCTATTTTCCCCAATTGGGCGATTCAGTGCGGGCGGAGCTTTATTCAGATGCCTATGGCGTTCCCGGCGTCAGCCTCGCCTGGGCCAAAGTACCGGTGACTTCCAATTTTCTGGAGATCCCTTTTCCCACATCGGTCCAGAACGATTCGCTCTGGCTGGTTGTCAGTTACACCACCAATTTTGCCAACCGTTTCGTTTCCGCTTCCAGTGGCGGCGGAACGCACAGCTACTACTGGAACACCAACGCCCAGACCCCCTACTTTCAAAGCTTGGCTACAGCCGGCTACAACGCGGAACTCCTGTTTGGGCTGGGAGGTGATTTCGTGCTTCCCAGCGTGGATCTGGAATTGGTGGATCTTGACCTGTCCGGCCTGATCAGGCCAAGGGAAACGGTGGGCGTGACCTTCAGCGTTTACAACCATTCGGATCAGCCGATCAACGGCGCCACGCTGGAGTTGAACGTCTATTCGCCCGATCCGGGATTTGCCTTTTACGATGAGATCGGCATCGCAACTGCCATTCCGCCCCGCAGTTTGTTTGTATTCAACGAAACGAGCCCCGGATTCGCCGAGCATCAATTCGAACTGCCGGGCACTCCTCTGCAGATCAAGCTCCGGGGGGCTGTCACCAGCTCTTTCCAGGACACGGACCCCCAGTCCAACAACGTCAGGATCATCCACCGTTTCAGTTTTGCCCACGAATATCCCGTGTATCTGGGTGAGAATTTCCTCCGCTATTCCAATGTCACGCAGATCACTGACCTGCAGGATCAAATGAATCTTGAGGAACTGCAGCTGCTGAACTACTTTCCCGTCCTGAGCGACACTATGGGGAACATCGCGGCGCAGGTGAGATTCAATTGGTACGGTTTCAATTCCCTGCCCCGGACTGTTCTCAACGGCGATCTGCGAATCAATGGACTCAACCCGGATTACGCCAGCCAACTCAGTCAGAACTACGCCCAGGCAATTGAGCAAAGGACCTTTATCTCGCAAGCGGAGTGCCGCATCAATTATCTGGAACAGAGCGACCTGCTTTCTGCTTCCCTGACTTTGACCAATGCCGAAACCCTGCTCTATGCAACTGCCCCGGAATATATGCTGATAAGTCAGGCGGCTCTTTGCGTGGGGCTCTTTAAACGGGTCCAGCTGAACGGAGCCGACCGCTGGGTCATTGCACGCTGGATCACGCATGGAACCGCTTTGGACGGGACTTTGGGAGCGGGGGAGACCTACACCGCGTCTTTTAATATCCCTCTGAACAGCTTAACCCTGGCTGATCTCAGCCAAAACTACCGCCTCTATTATTGGCTGCAAATTCAAGGCGGAGGCCAGATCCTTTATTCCGCCTGGACCGATTTTACCGGAATCGTCTCCAACTCCGAAGACCTGAATTCCTCGCCCAGCCTGATTGTATCCGGCAATCCCCTTACGCCGGGCTCGGAAATGCTGCTGCGCCTTTCCAACGGTGAGCCAGTGGAGCGGTTGCAGGTGTTCAACATCCGCGGCCAGAAAATCCTGGACTTTCCAGCTCCAACCCGGGAAATACGTTTAACGGCCGACCTTTTCCCCGCTTCGGGCATCTACTTTCTGCGCCTGCCCAGTTCCCGCAAGCACCATCAAAGCTGCATCCAAACCAAAATCTACATCATAAAGTGACCGCTATGGAACATATCAACGTCTCAGATCTGAAAGAGCATCTCGGTCAGGAAGTGACCGGATTCTATCTGGTAGCCGAAAAAGATCTGCGTGACGGCAAGAACGACCAGTTCTTGCGTTTACGCTTGCAGGACAGGACCGGCAGCCTCAACGCCTACGTATGGAAAGACGCCAAAAAACTGGCTGACGGCTTTTCGGAAGGCGATGTGATCAAGGTCAAGGCGCTGGTGAACAACTACAAGGAACAGACTCAATTGAACGTGACCCAGCTTCGTTTCGCCGACCATTCGGAATACAATATCGAGGAGTTCGTGGTCACCAGTAAAAAGTCTCCCGAGCTTTTAGCGGAGCAGCTGTTTGGATTTGTGGACTCGCTGGAGAACAGCTTCCTGAAACTTCTGGCGCATAATATCTTCGACGATAAAGACCTGTTTACCAGGTTCGCCGACGCTCCGGCGGCCAAAAGTTGGCATCACAACTACATGCACGGGCTGTTGGAGCATACGGTATCCGTGGCCACCATCTGCGATTTCGTCTCGGTGATGTATCCCGTCAACCGCGATCTGCTGCTCTGTGGAGCCTTGCTGCACGATTTTGGCAAGATCTTTGAGTACAGCAGCAAGCCCGCGATCGATTTTACCGAAATCGGCCGCCTCGTTGGCCATCTCAGCCTCTGCGACCAGTTCATCTGCGAACAAGCCAGGCGGATCCCCGGTTTTCCCGAGCCGGTCCTCCTCAATCTGCGCCACCTGATCCTGGCCCACCATGGTGAATATGAAAACGCTTCGGTCCGTTTGCCCCAGACCCTCGAAGCCCTGGTCCTGCACCTTTGCGACAACCTCGACGCCCAATCGGTGGGCGTGGCGCAACTTCTGGCAGCGGCTCCGGACAACGCCGTATGGTCTGAATACGACAAACTGAACAACCGCTATTACCATCTCACCAAGATCTGATCGATGTTTCAAACCTCGGTGCTGGTAAGCGGGTCGAAAGGTAACGCTGTTCTGGTCCGCACCGGCGAAGTTGCCGTGTTGCTGGATGCCGGCGTTTCGGCCAAGACCATTTTTTCCGCCCTGGACTGCTTGCGCGTTTCACGCCACGAGATCAAGGCGGTGCTGGTCAGCCACGAGCATTCGGATCACACGCGGGGAGTCGGCGCTTTGGCCAGGATGCTTAAGATTCCGCTGTACATCAATCAGGACACCTACGCGCAATGCGCCCACCGGGTGGGAAATCTACCCGGGCCGGTCAACTTTTTCGAGACCGGGTCATCCTTTGAGATCGGCGACTTGCGCATCCATCCTTTTTCCTCGTCACATGATGCCGCGGATAGTTGCAACTTCACTTTCCAGCGCCTGGATGAACCTGAGCGCAAACTCGGAGTGGCGATGGATCTGGGCTTTCCCACGGCATTGTCGGTGAACAAACTCCGGCACTGCACCACCCTCATCCTCGAAAGCAACCACGATGAACGCATGCTGATGGAAGGCCCTTACGAATGGAGCTTGAAGCAGCGCATAAAAAGCATCACCGGACATCTGTCCAACCTGCAGGCCGTGGGCGTGGTGAGCCAGGTGATGCACCATGGCCTGGAAAACCTGATCCTGGCTCATCTAAGCGAGACCAACAACCTTCCCCAACTGGCTCTGGAGACGATGCAGAACTACCTCCGCACCATCCGCAGCGACATTCAACTGCTGGTGGCCAGCCAGCACGGCCACACTCCGCTGCTGAACGTCTAGAATCGACTTCAGCGTAGCTTTCCCAATATTCCCCAAGCCCCCTCCCATCCTGAAGTCCAAGCTCTTTCACCGCTGAACTCCAGGAATGGGCGCTGGATTTGAGCGAGCCGGCGAGTATCGGCTTCCGCAACCGACAGGGCTCCATCTACTGGCAGATCACTGATCCCGTCCTATTCCTGAACTATGTTTA
>DAHVPC010000085.1:0-6314 GCA_027318475.1 Candidatus Cloacimonadota bacterium
ACAAAGCCCACCACGTTGATCTCGTTATCCTGGGTGGCCAGGTATTCGATCCTGACCTGGTCGCCCGGATTGGTCACCGGCAGAAAGCGGCTCAGGTCGCTGGTGGCGATGAACACAACGCCGGGCTTTTCGCTGAGGCTGATGTAGTAGTAATTCCGGGCTTCCTTGATGTCGCTGCCGATGCGCGCCACCCTTCCGGCAAACTCGATCTTTTCCGAGGAACCCGGCGCCAGCATGCCGATCCGGCTGCTGGCCAAGGTCATCTGATAGTTGTCCCGGGCGATCTTGATCGATTCGCCCACGCCCACCAGGCTGAAATCCTTCACGGAGACGAAGGCGAACTGCTTCACCAGGCCCGCGCTGTCCTTCAGGGTCATGAAGTAGGTGGCGAGGCCGTTAATGTTCACCAGGATGGGGAAGGTGGCGCTGTATTTGAAGTTCTGGACCTTGCCCTCGGCGGATTCCATGGCGGCGTATTCCGTGGCGCCGCTCATCCTGTAGAGATGGATGCGCTTGTTCCGGGTATCGGCGAGGATGAAGCCCACGGTGCCTTCATCGGAACCCACGCTGGACATCCCGGTGTAGAAGTAACTGCGCCTGTCGTTGCCGTAGATGATGCTATAGCCTTGGGTGACCATCAGCATGTTGCGCTTGCCGAACACCGTGTTCCAGAAGCCTTTCACGTATTTGCCCCACCAATCCAGCTGCTGGAGGACGAATGTGGCGGGTTGGATGCGGTCCACCCAGGCGGGGATTTTGGCGTCGGACCAGCCTTCGGCGGTCTTTTCCAGAGGATAGTAGGCGATCGCGCCGGTTCCGGCATGGATGGTGATGATGCCCGTGCCTTCGTTGCCATTCATGCCCACTTTGTGCACGTAGGGCGTGATCGTCCAATAGGGCTCGCCAGTGTCGTCGATCTCAAAGGTGGGTCCGCCCAGCCCTTTGGTGGCAAAGCCGTGCAGGTAAAGGCGGCGGTAGAGGTTCTGGTTGAAATAGCTGTTGGGCTGATAGACGATGCGCACCGGCTTGCCGTTCACTTCGCGGACAAACTGGATGTCCTGGGCATTGGTCGCCGAAACCGTGATGTAGGCGGGAGTTCCGTCGCTTTGGTTGGACAGCCATTTGAAAAAGCCGCTGTGTAAAAGGGGAACCACCCAGATCAGTTTGCCTTTCACCATTTGCCGCGTGGGAATGCCCAGCGTGACCCGGCTGCCCAATGCGAAATCGTCGCCCAACTTCTTTTCCGCCAGAGCAGCGGCGTAATCGCGGTCCACCGTGGGAATCTGGTCGAGGCTCACCGGCGAGATCAGTTCCGTGAAATTGGTGCTCTTGACCTCTCCGATCAGGTTCCGGTAACTTTTGGCGCGGAAGATCCCGGCGGAAAACAGGATCGCCAGCACCAGAAAGAGCCCCAGCAGGAGGTAAACATACTTCAGCAGTTTGGCCATTTTTCTCACCGCCAGAAGTGGCAGCAGCACGAAGGCCAGAGCGAAGACCCAGCCTACGAAACGCAGGTTCAGCACCGGCATCGTGAAGTACAGGATAAACAGCGCCAACAGCACGGTGATGATCAGCGCGGGTAACAGGTTCATTTTTACAGGCTTGATCTTGATATCCATCTTGGGGGTGGTGGGATTTGGATGCGGATTGGGAAAGAGCATAATCGAACTCCTTGGGTAAAGACTGTTTACCATAATGCGCAGGCGGTATTTTTTGACAAGGACTTTCTGTTGGGTGGAGGGGAGGGCAAAGAGCAAAGAGAAGAGATGGCGGACGCAGATCATATGCGGGCGGACGCCGCTCCGCCCAGTTGTATCCACGCGCTCTGCTATAGTCGCTTGGGCAAGCGACACTAGCTCAGGGCTGGCACGCTTACCTCCCGCAGCGCTCCGGGAGACTTCGGCATCATTCATCGGGAGGCATTCGGGAGGTCTTCGGGTGGTCCGGGAGCCAGGCCTGAGGCTCAATAGAATACGTAATCCCGGAGAACCAAATGGCGCAGGATCAGTGAAGGGAGAGCAGCCCGAAGGGCTTCCAATCTCCCATTCCCTACTTATCGATATCCACCAGTTCGTATTCCAGGCTGCCCAAGCCAAGTTCCGCGGCGTAAGAGATCTGCCTTTTTCCGGAGACCGAGGTTTCCCGCAGGAAGGAATCGTCGCAATTGTGGGCTTTGTCCACGAGGTCGTGGCTGGCTTTTTCGAGGGCCACAAGGTCGGTCGAGGCGAGGATGCCGATGTCCGGCAGGAAGGGCTTCGCAGCAGTGGAAAAGCAGTCGCAATCGGCGCTGATATTGGCCAGGACGTTGATATAGACCATGGGTTTCCGGCTTGTCAGAACCGCAG
The DNA here is from genome assembly GCA_027318475.1 of Candidatus Cloacimonadota bacterium. Taxonomy (GTDB): domain Bacteria; phylum Cloacimonadota; class Cloacimonadia; order Cloacimonadales; family Cloacimonadaceae; genus Syntrophosphaera. The sequence continues at coordinate 2,346 of DAHVPC010000085.1, forward strand.
CGTATTCCACCAGGCGCTCCAGGAAGTCCTCTTTGCCGTCAGGGGGTGACTGATAGACCTTGGTGGGGCAGGTGGCGACGCATTTTCCGCAGGCGGTGCAATTCAGATGGTCGATATTAACCGGCTTGATGGTGATGGCTTGTTCCGGGCAGGCTTGCACGCAGAGCCCGCATTCGATGCATCCGGCTTGGTCGTAGAGGGGGTAATTCCCCCTGTGCAGAAAGCGTTTGCCCTGTTTGCTGGCCATACCCATGCTGATGTTTTTGATGGCGCCGCCGAAGCCCGCCAGGCCGTGGCCTTTGAAGTGGGAAAAGATCACGTAGCCGTCGTAATCTTCGAAATGGCTGCCGGTATAGACCTTGCTGAAATGGCGGAGGCTGCAGGGATAGGCGATGTTGCCAGCGGAATCCAAAATGTCGATGGGTGCGAAAGTGAAGCCGTGCCTTTTGGCCAGCGCGATGTGCGATTCAGTTCTGCCGCGTTGCCCGCCATAGAGGACGTTGGTTTCCACGAGGGTGGCGCCCAGTTCGCGCACCAGGCCCTCGCAGAGCGAAGCGGGCAGGAGGTTCCGGTTGCCATCCTCGCCGAAGTGGACCTTGACTCCGATCTTGCCAGTGGGCTTGTTGTGCAGGCGGGAATAGAGTTCCAGGACCGCGTCGGCTGTGACGCGGCTGCTGAAATAGACAGGGGTTCCGCCTTTTACGGACGGGGAACCCGGCTTGGGGTTTTGTTCGGCGCGACAGGCCAAAATCGCCAGCAGGCAAAGCAGCAACAAGATCAAACGGATGGTGGGCAAATCAATACTCCCCGGCCAAAACGGCCATGTTTTCAGTGTGGTGGAAAAGCGGTCCGGAAACATTCCCCAGGGGGTCTGTTCAGGCGCCTCCGGAAAGTTTTTGGTGGATATGGTCGGCGGCGATGCGTCCGGCGCCCATGGCGGAAATCACGGTGGCGGAACCGGTCACGATGTCGCCTCCGGCATACACATTGGGAATGGAGGTTTCGAGGGTTTCCTCGTTGACCTTGATGTAGCCCCACTTGTTGCGTTCGAGTTGGGGCGTGGTGTTGAACAAAAGGGGATTGGGCCCCGTTCCGATGGCTACGATGGCGAGGTCGGTCTCGATCTCGAAGTTGGAGCCTTCAATGGGAATGGGGACGCGGCGTCCGGAAGCGTCGGGCTCGCCCAGGTCCATCTTCACGCATTCCATGGCTTTCACCCAGTTGACGTCGTTGCCGATGAAGCGGATGGGATTGGTGAGCAGGCGGAAGACGATGCCCTCTTCCATGGCGTGGCGCACTTCTTCTTCACGGGCGGGCAATTCCTTGCGTGACCTGCGATAGACGATCGTCACGTTGTTGGCTCCACAGCGCAGGGCGTTGCGGGCGCAGTCCATGGCCACGTTTCCACCTCCGAGCACCACGACGTTTTTGCCTTCGGGCATGGGCGTGTCGTACTCGGGAAAGCGGTAGGCCTTCATCAGGTTGATGCGGGTCAGATACTCGTTGGAGGAATAAACGTTGCAGAGGTTTTCGCCGGGAATGTTCATGAATTTGGGCAGTCCGGCGCCGACGCCAATGTAGATGGCGTCATGCATTTCCAGCAGGTCGTCGATGGTGTAGAGCGCGCCGATGACGCTATTGAGTTCGATCTTGACGCCGAACTTGCGCAGGTATTCGATCTCCTGGCGCACGATCGCCTTGGGCAGCCGGAACTCCGGAATGCCATAGACCAAGACGCCTCCGGCTTCGTGCAAGGCTTCGTAGAGCGTTACCGAATAACCCAACTGCGAAAGGTCCGCGGCCACGGTGATCCCTCCGGGTCCGGATCCGATGACGGCCACTTTCTTATTCAAGCGTTTAGGTGGCAGGGGCTGTTTGGCGTTTTCCATCTTGATAGTCCAATCCGCCACAAAGCGTTCCAGATTGCCGATGGCGACCGGATCGTCGCGCAGGCCCAGCACGCATTTGGACTCGCATTGGTCTTCCTGGGGGCACACCCTGCCGCAAACTGCCGGCAGCACGTTGCGTTCCTTGATCTTGTGAGCGGCGCCCTCGTAATTTTCTTCCCGGATGAGTTTGATGAAGGCGGGGATGTCGATGCCCACAGGGCAACCCCCGACGCATTTCGGCGTGACGCATTGCAGGCAGCGTCCGGCTTCCAGTTGCGCCAGTTCGGTGGTCAACCCGTAGGGCACCTCAATGAAGTTGTGCACGCGCAGTTTCTGGTCCTGTTCCGGCATTTCCTGGCGCGGGATCTTCAGTTTGATGTGGCGTTCGTCCGCCTTGGTGAGTCCGTGCCATTCGCAGCCGTATTTGAGGCAGACAAAGAAGGGGAGCAGCTTGGAATAAGCGGAGATGGTGATCTTGCCCACCTTGCTGCCGCATTCTCCGCAAGCTGTGGCGGGATCCACCAAACTCTGGTTGCAGGCGGGGCACAGCAGGTCGTCCAACACGGAGTTTTGTTCCAGGGGCATCGAGGTTTCCACCTCAAACACGTCCAGGTAGGGGCTGAGTTTGATATCCATCTCCACGCCGTCTTTGATGCCTTTGTAAACGAGGACGTCGTGCTCCTTCTCTTTCACATTGAAGGATTTGTTGCAATGGGGGCAGTAAGTGCTGAGGTAGGTCTTGAATTTTAGATACTTGACGTCATAATCGAGCATAAGAACCTCGGGAGCTTAGCGGATGGAGAAGAGCAGGGCGTCTTTTTCTTTCTTCAGATACATGTTGTTGCGCTTTTCCAGTTCGTCGAAATCCACGGCATGGCCGTCGAAATCGGGACCGTCGCAGCAACAGAAGCTGGTTTTACCGCTGACCGTTACACGGCAACCGCCGCACATTCCGGTGCCGTCCACCATGATCGGATTGAGGCTGACCATGGTCTTGATGTTGTATTTCCGGGTGAGGTTGCAGACGTTTTTCATCATGATGATGGGGCCGATGGCGTAAACCAGCTTGATGTCAAAACGCTCGTCCAGGTATTTCTGCAGCGCCGTGGTCACGAAACCCTGGAGGCCGTAGGAGCCGTCGTCCGTGGTGATCACCATCTCGTCGCAGAGCTGGCGCATTTCGTCTTCCATGATGATATAGTCTTTGCTGCGGGCTCCCAGGATGCCGATAATGTCGTTCCCGGCGTCTTTGACGGCCTTGGTCACATGGTGCAGGATGGCGATCCCGGTGCCGCCGCCCACAACGACGACGGTGCCCACGTTGTCGATCTCCACGGGTTTACCCAGCGGCCCCACCACGTCCTTCAGATAGTCGCCCGCTTTGTAGGCTCGGAGCAGGGCGGTGGATTTGCCCACGATCTGGAAGATGATGGTGATGGTGCCGGAATAAGGGTCAGTATCGGCGATGGTGAGTGGAATGCGTTCTCCGTATTCATTGGCGCGGATGATCACGAACTGTCCGGGCCTGGCTTTGGCGGCGATCTGGGGCGCGTTCAGATCCAGCCGGATGATCGAGCCTTGCGCCATTTCATCGTGGCGGGTAACCTCAAACACTTACCACTCCTTGCTGTCATCCAGCATCACGTCGCGCAGGTCCTCGTCGCTGATCCCATGCCAGGTGCAGCCTTTGCGGGTGCAAAAGCGGAAATCCACCAGTTTCTTCAGGGCGCTGATGTGGATCTTGGCCACAGGTGAGCCGCACTTGGGGCATTCTTCCGCGGGTTCGATCAGGCTGTCGTCGCAGAAGATGCACTTGATGTCCTGCAGCGGCAGTTTTTCGGGCACCTGGATCGTGGTGGCGTGCTTGAACACGTTCAGGTAGGGGCTGAGGTAGAGGATGCCCAGTTCGCCTTTGTCGTTCACCATCTTGAAGATGATCTTGCCTTCGCTGATGAGGTTCATCCGGCAATGCGGACAATAGGAATTGAGGAAGGTGCCGCTCTCGATGATCTCCTTGTCCCGGATCCTGGCTTTGGCTTGGGTGTGGCTAACCTCCATCGCGGTGTAGGGCGTGAATTTC
>DAHVPC010000085.1:6603-9461 GCA_027318475.1 Candidatus Cloacimonadota bacterium
TCATGCGGATGAAGATCTTGATCGCCGGAACGTTGTCGATGACGTGGGTGTCGTCCACCAGCGGTTTACCGCAATGGGGGCACTTCAGGGCCAAGCTTATAAAGTTGAGCATAACTCCTCCCTATCAGGATGAATAGTTATTTAAGCAAGCGTGTGATTCTACGAATCTTCCTTCCGCTGTCAAGAAAAATATTCTGCAGGCCGACGCACTCAAGAAAAACCTTTACAAAAAGCGGCTTGCGCGGCACACTGCGCCAATACTGATTGCGGAATCGGCGGTATCAAGCTTCCCGTACGCTGCTCCGCTCAATAATATTTACAGGAGGTAAGCCATGAAAAGGCTTCCCATATTGCTGGCGCTGCTCCTCGCGGTCTTCGCCGCTTCTGCGGGCATCGGCCAGTATTACACTTTCTCAGCCACAACCGCTCCCTATGCCCCCATCACCGGCACCACCGTGCCCGATCTTACCGATGACGACGCGCTCTCCAATCCGATCGACCTGGGCATCTCCTTTCCCTATGGAACTCAGTATTTCCAGCAGATCAAGATCAGCACCAACGGCTGGATCGGCCTAGGCACCGCCATGAACACCAGCTATTACACGAACAATCTGCCCTCCACCACTCTCTGTCCTTTGCTGGCGCCGCTCTGGGACGACCTCAGCCTGGCCCAAGGCAACGTGCAATACCAGCTCACCGGCAGCGTGCCCAACCGCGTCTTTGTGGTCCAATACACCAATGCCCAATGGGACTACAGCGCGAATAACCAGTTCAGTTTCCAGGTCCGCCTGCATGAAAACGGTAGGATCCAGTTCCACTACGGACCCTCATCTGGCGCGCCCGTCGACGCCGACGCCTCCATCGGCATCAACATGAGCCCCGGAGGCAACGATTGGTTCTACAGCGTCACTCCGGGCACTCCCGCCACCGCTTCCACCACGGCGGAAAACAACACCATCAACGTCTTTCCATCTTCCGGCGAGATCTATGAGTTCGCCGTGCCCATGCAATACACGAACGACCTCGCCTGCGCTTCCGTTTCCGGCAGCCTCAACCCCGTGGTCAACATCGCCGCAAGCTACACCGTCGGAGTGGTCAATCTGGGCCTCGCCCCCCAATCCAACTACACGGTGAAGCTTTTCCGCGGCGCTGGAATCGAGATCGGCAGCCAGCCCGGAACTGCGATCCAGCCTAACCAAGCGCTGGATTTCACCTTTGCCTGGACACCCGCCGCGATCGGTCCGGAAACCCTTTACGGACGCGTGATCCTGCCCGGCGACGAAAATACCGCCAACGACATGAGCGAGATCCTGAACATAGTTGTGCAGCCAGCCGGAATCAGTACCGTCACCATTGGCGCTGGCAACGAGGTGGCCAGGATGCCGATGGATTTCTACTGGAAGAACTCCCTCTACGAATGCCTCTATTATCCCGGCGAACTGAATTTCACCAACAGCACCATCTACGCGCTGAGCTTCTACAACGATTTCGACGAGGTCCCCAACGGCGCCACCAAGATCTGGCTGGGCACCACCAACCAGGCTGACCTCACCGGAGGTTGGATCCCCTCCACTTCCCTCACCTCCGTTTTCGACGGCGTGGCCAGCTATCCCCTGGGTGAAAACACCGTCACCATCCAGCTGCAAAATCCCTTCCCTCCTACATTTCCGGCAACCTCGTGATGCTGGTCAACCGCCCCATGGATGCCGACTATTACTCCTCCTCGGATTATTTCCTGGCCCAGTCCGACACCCAAATGCGCTCCCTCAAGGAAGAAAGCGACAGCGACGTCTATGACCCCGCCAATCCACCCGCCGGAACCACCGCTGGACAGCAATTCCCCAAAACCACCATCCACTACGCCCCTGGCGTATCCACTTCCGATCCGGGAAGCCCCGCCACGGTTACGCGCCTGATCGGCAGCCAGCCCAATCCCTTCGCGTCGGGAACCACCATCCAATATGCCCTCAAAGCGCCCGCCCAAGTCCTGATCGGCATCTACAACGTCAAGGGCCAGCTGGTGCGCACCCTCATCGCTGAAACCAAAGCCGCCGGAATCCACAGCGTGAATTGGAACGGCACCGACGGGCAAGGTCGGGCAGTAGGCAACGGCATCTATTTCTGCCGGTTGAACTCCGGAAAGGTTACCGACAACCTGAAACTGATCCTCATCAAGTAAACCATCCCGGATCAAATCTATACCCGCTTCAGCCCTGGATCTACTCCGGGGCTTTTTCTATGTCCCCGAAATTAGAATGGGCCGCGGAACAAGAAGGGAGAAGCGCGGAAACAGACTTTCAAAACAGAGGGACAGAGAGACAAAGAACCTTACCTGAACCCTACGTTCACACGGTTTTTTTCAACACAGAGGCACAGAGTGTAGAGGACCGTAACGCTGCAATGCCAGCTTTCCACTATTCCACCTTTCCACTTATCCACTCCCTACCCCATATGGTGTCACGCCCTGAACGCCATTCCAAATTTCCGCGCCCCTGTGCTCAAAACCCTCATCAACAGGCTTCCTTACCCACAAAACACAAAATATGTCCGCATCTTCATCCTCTTTTCATCCAATCTCTTGCGGACTGCAATCCGGTTCAAGACCCACGGAATCGAACCCCGGCAAGTTTCGCCTGCTGAGTTTGATTCACTTGCCGCCCCACTGCAAAGATTTTTTACATTCTTCCCCCTCGGGTAGTTATAATACGAATGTAAGAAAATATGGAGGTAGAAAGATGAAAGGTTTGGGAAGATACCTAGAGCAGATCCAAATCAGTAAATCCCAGGAAATCATCGATGAGTGGCAGGAGGGCTTTGCCGCTGCAGAACCGCTCCAGGAGGATGCAGTTCCCGGTCTG
>DAHVPC010000086.1 GCA_027318475.1 Candidatus Cloacimonadota bacterium
TGCTGAAACTCAGCGGCGAAATCCTCGCCGGAGAACGCGGCTACGGTTATGACGACGCCGTCATCGACAATCTGACGGACGAGATCATCGCCGCAAAACGCCTCGGTTTCAGCATCGCCATCGTTCTGGGCGGAGGCAACGTCTTTCGCGGCGGAACCTGGGCCAACAAGAGTTTGGACCGCGTCACCCTGGACAACATCGGCATGCTCGCCACGGTCCAGAACGCGCTCTACCTGGCGGAAATCCTGAACAACAAGAATTATCCCGCCGAAGTGTTTTCCAGCCTCAGCATGGATCAGGTTACCAAGCATTACACGCCCCGCAAAGCCGCTCTGGCCCTGGAAGCGGGGAAGATCTGCCTGCTCTGCGGAGGAACGGGAAATCCCTTCTTCACCACCGATACAGCCGCTGTTTTGCGCGCCCTGGAACTGAAGCTGGACATCGTGTTCAAGGGCACCAAGGTGGACGGCCTCTACAGCGCCGATCCGCAGAAGGACCCCGCTGCCAGGTTCATCTCGTCCGCCACCTACAGCCAATGCCTGGAGCAGAAGCTCGGCGTGATGGACATGACCGCCTTTTCCCTGGCCCGCGAAAACGGACTGCCGGTCAAGATTTTCAATATCACGCAGTCCGGCGGCCTCTGCAAGGCCATTTCCAGCCCCAACCACGGCACATACATACATCCCTGAGCCCCTTTTCCTGGCTCACCGAGGAAACTATGGAAGAACTCAAAAACCAGTGCAAAGATAAGATGCTGAAGTCCTTCGAGGCACTGCTGCATCAATATTCCAAGATCCGCACCGGACGCGCCAGCGCTTCAGTTCTGGACGATATCCGCATCAATTACTACGGCCAACCCACACCGGTGAAACAGCTGTGCAATATCTCCATTCCCGAACCGCGCACGATCGTCGTCCAGCCTTGGGACAAAACCACCCTGGCGGACATCGAAAAGGCCATCCTGGCGGCCAATCTGGGCATCACCCCGGATAACGACGGCAACGTCATCCGCCTGCCCTTCCAACCGCTTACCGAGGAAAAACGCCGCGACATCGTCAAGAGCCTGAAAAAACTCGCGGAAGAGACCCGCGTGGCCATCCGCAACATCCGCCGCGACGCCAACGAGCACGCCAAAAAGATGGAAAAGGACTCTGAGATCAGCGAGGACGAAGAAAAGAAACTCCTCAAAGAGATCCAGGACCTCACCGACGATTGGATCAAGAAAGTGGACGAAGTGGAGAAGAGCAAGGAAAAGGAAATCCTGGAAGTATAACACCAGATTTCAAACCAATACAAGACCGAAAATCGGCCGGCCAGACCGGAAGGATTTCGGTCTTTGTTTTGCCCATGCTCAGCAGCGGGTAAGCTGCCTTGATTACAGGTCGCTCCCGTAATCATTGCGCCATCACTGCGCGGTCATTACGGGCAAAGGGCGCAATGACCCCGCAATGACCCCACAATGATCGCGGGAACGGAAGCGCCGAACTGGAGGAAAGGGAAGGGAACTATACCCCGCCGGGCTGTTCCAGCTGAGCCAACCGCTCAATAATCGTGCTTTGGATCTGCTCAGCGGCTTTACGGAAGCCCGCCAGGGAATCTTCATCAGGCGCAGGGACATAGGAAACAGGATCAGGGATGCCGATGTGGATCTGCTCCACAGGCCGGGTGAAAACCGGACACTGCTCCCGGGCATTATCGCAGACCGTGATCACGAGGTCCAGGTCTTGCCGGGAGAGAAACTCCAGCACGGATTTCGACCTCAACTCCGCAGTGCCGATCCCCATTTCGTGCAAAACCTTGATCGTCCGGGGATGGACCAGGGAAGGTGAAACTCCCGCGGAACAAGCCTCCCAGCGATCCCCCAAATAGTGGTTGATCATGGCTTCCGCCATGATACTGCGGCAGGAATTGCCGGTGCATAGAACCAATACTTTCTTCTTCAAAAAGCCTCCCGGCTAATCACATGTCGTCGCTGTGATGCTTGATGACCCTGCCCACAGCGAGGTAGATGGTGTTTTCCGCAATGTTGGTGGAAAGGTCTCCGATCCGCTCCAGGTTCTTGGCGATCCGCAGCAGGTGGAGGTAGCGTTCGGCGAGTTCCGGGCTGGCTTTGAGCAGTTCCACCAGATGCAGATAGATGCGGCGGTTCAATTCGTCCACCTGGTTATCGGCGTCGCAAACCGCGCGGGATTGCTCCACATCCTCTTTGGCAAAGGCATCCAGGCTGTTTTTCAGCATGGCCAGGGCGGACTTTTTCATCTCCACCAGTTCGGGAAGTTCGCCGACCGCCGGATTGCCAATCAGGTGCTCGACGCTTTCAGCGATGTTCACGGCTTGGTCGCCCAAACGCTCCAGATCGTTGTTGATCCTGTAGATCATCAGGATCACGCGCAAGTCCTTCGCCTCCGGCTGGTAAAGGGCGATCGCGGCGGTGCATTTGGTGTCCAGGTCCAGTTCGATGCTGTTGACTTGGGCTTCCCAGTCCAGGATTTCCGCCAGCAGATTCCGGGCGCCGCTATACAGGCCATCGATGGACAGCGAGACCATTTTCTCCACCAGGGAGGCTTCGCTCATCAGCAGCCGCTTGAGTTCCAGTATTTTATCCTGTAGCATGGTTTCTCCTTGCTCAACCGAAAACGCCGGTCAGATAGGCTTCGGTGCGTTTGTCCGCGGGAACGGTGAACATCTTGTCCGTCCTGTCGAATTCCACCAGTTCGCCCAGGTACATGAAGGCCGTGTGGTCAGAAATCCGGCCTGCTTGGGCCACGTTGTGGGTGACGATGAGAATTGTCACGCTTTTTTTCAGTTCCAGGCACAGTTCCTCGATTTTGGCGGTGGATTGGGGATCGAGCGCCGAGGTCGGCTCGTCGAGCAGCAGGACGTCGGGCCGGTTGGCTAAAGCGCGCGCGATGCACAAACGCTGTTGCTGTCCTCCGGAAAGCGCCATCGCGGAGCTTTTCAGGCGGTCCTTCACCTCGTCCCAAAGCCAGGCTGCTTTGAGGCTTTCCTCCACCCTTTCCTGGATTTTGGGTTTGGTGAGCCCGCCCTTGATCTGCAGCCCGAAAGCTACGTTGTTGAAGATGGATTTGGGGAAGGGATTGGGCTTCTGGAAAACCATGCCGACACGAGCGCGGATGGAGGTCACGTCGGTTTTCGGGGCATAGATGTCCATGCCGCCCAGAGTGACCTGGCCTTCGATGCGTGTGTCCGGTATGAGGTCGTTCATGCGGTTGAAGCAGCGCAGCAGCGTGGATTTTCCGCAACCGGAAGGACCGATCATGGCGGTGACCTGATGGGCGTGGATGGGGATGCTCACATCATGCAGCACGTGGTTTTTGCCGAACCAGAGGTTGAGCTGGGAAGTTTGGATCTGAGGGGTTACCATTGTCTTTTTCTCCTGATGGAATAGCGGATAAAGATCGCGACAGCGCTGACCAGGAGCACCAGCAACAGCAGGACCAGCGCGGTTCCGTAGGCTATGGGGACCTGCTCGTCCGGATGCGTGCCTTCGGTCATCAGCGCGTAAATGTGGTAGGGCAGGGCCATCACTTCATCAGACAGACTGCCGGGCAATCGCCGCGAATAGAAGGTGGCGGCGGTGAACATGATGGGCGCGGTTTCGCCGGCAACCCTGCCAACGCTGATGATCGCCCCGGTGAGGATGTTGGGCAGCGCGGTGGGCAACAGCACCCTGCTGATAGTTTGCCGGGTGGTGGCCCCCAGAGCCAGCGAGGCGTCGCGAAAGTCCGCGGGGACGGTGCGCAGGGCTTCTTCGGTGTTGTTGATGATCACGGGCAAGGCCAGGATCGCCAGGGTCAGCCCTCCCGCCAGCAAAGATACGTCCAGGCCCATTATGTTTACGAAGGCCGCCATGCCAAAGAGCCCGAAGATGATGGAAGGGGTTCCGGCCAGGGTGTTGATGGCGATGCGCAGGATCCGGATCAGCCAGACAGGTTTGCCGTAGTTGTTCATCCAGATCGCGGTCAGGATGCCCAAGGGCAGGGCGATCAGGATGGACAGGGCGGTGAGCAGGAAAGTGCCGATCAAGGCGGGGAAAATTCCGCCCGCGGTCATTGCTTCGCGGGGCGCGGATAAGAGGAATTCCGGGCTCAGAACGGCGAATCCCTTGTAAAACATCTGCGCTAGAAAGATCAGCAGGAAAGGGAAGGTGGCCAGCAGCGTCGCGCTCAGGATTCCGGTCCCAAGGGCATTCCACGTTTTGCGCCGGTTCATTGGTTCCCCCTGCGTAGAAACACCAGTTCGGTGACCAGGTTGGTGACGAAGGTGAGCAGGAAAAGCAGGATCGCCAGCGCGAAGAGGGATTGGTAATGCAGGTCGCCCATCACAGTTTCGCCCATTTCAGCGGCGATGGTCGAGGTGAGGGGGCGCGCGGAACTGAAGATGGAAGTGGGCATTTTGGCCGCTCCGCCAGCCAGCATAAGCACGACCATCGTTTCTCCGACCGCGCGTCCAAATCCGAGCAGGATGCTGCCGATGATGCCGCTTTTCGCTGCCGGGATCACAGCCCGGAAAATGCTTTCCACGCGGGTCGCTCCCAAGGCCAAAGACGCTTCCCGGATGCTTTTGGGCACGCTGGAAAGGGCGTCCTCGCTCATGCTGCAAATGATCGGTACGATCATCACACCCAGGATGATGGAGGTGGTGAAGATGTTCAAGCCCGTGTCCAGTTTAAACCATTGCCGGATCAGAGGCGCCAGGAAGGCCATGCCGAAAAGGCCGTAAACAACCGAGGGGATGCCGGCCAGAAGTTCGATCACCGGCTTGGCGGCCTCTTTCATGCGGCTGCCGGCCAGTTCGGAGATGAAGATCGCCGAGCCCAATCCCAAGGGGATCGCAATGACCAGTGCGCCAAGCGTTACGGCCAGGGAACCGATGATGAGGGTCAGAGCACCAAACGATGGTTCAGCGTGCGTGGGATACCAATCGTTGGTAAAGAGGAATTTGCCAGGGCTGAAGCTTTTGAACAGCGGCAAGCCCTCGCCGAACAAGCCCGCGATGATCGAAAGCAGCACCGCGATCGTGAAGAGGGAGGCGGTGTAGGCGGCCGCTTTGAAAAGTCGTTCCTTGAATGAGTTCATGCGTTCTCCACACAGCGGGAGCTTGGGCTCCCGCTGATCTGGGTCTCAGTTGTCCTTTGCCGGCGCGCTGCCAATCTACTTACTTCAGGGTGATGAAGCCCTGTTCCTTCACGATCTTCTGTCCTGCTGCGGATTGGATGAAGGCGATGAACTTGTTGACGTCGCCGGCCGCTTTCCCATTCGTGTACATATAGAGTTTGCGGGCCAGGGGATAAGTGCCGTCCTTGACGGTTTTGTCGCTGGGCGTGATGCCGTTGACGTTCAGGATCTTGACTTCTGAACTCAAATAGCCCAGGCCGGCATAACCGATGGCGCCGGGAGTGTCGGCTACGGTGGTGACGATCGCGTTGTTGGAGGCCAGAAGCTGCGCGGAGGCGCCCACTTTGGCTCCACCCAGGGCTTTCTCGTTGAACACTTCGAAGGTTCCGGAAGCCACATCGCGCGAGATTACCACGATGGGCAGATTGGGGCCGCCCAGGTCTTTCCAGTTCTTGATCTTTCCGGTGTAGATGCTTTTTATCTGGGCGATGGTGAGGTTGCTGACCGGATTGGAATCGTGCGCGACCATGGCGATGCCATCCAAAGCGATGGCGTAGGGAGTGGGATTGACGCCCTTGGATTTGGCCTGGGTGACTTCCTTGGCTTTCATGGGCCGGCTGGAATTGGCGATCTGGACGGTGCCATTCTGCAAGGCCGCGACTCCGACTCCGGAACCGCCTCCGCGCACTGAAATGTTGATGTTGGGGTTGGCGTCCATGAAGGCTTCGGCAGTGGCTTGGGCGATTGGAAGGACGGTCGTGGAGCCGGAACAGGTGATCTGAGTTTTCTTGGCGAGGACCGGCAAAGCCGCGAGTATGAGCGCCAGAACGAATATTACTACTTTGTGTTGCATGTTATCCTCCTAAATCTTAAGCGTGTTGGCGAAGCGCCATTTGAATTGCAGCATGAGCGTGGAAGTGTCTTTCAGGCCGTTGGCATAGGAAGCCGCAGACTCAGCTGCGTCATAACTTTTGGCAGTGTATTTCAGTTGCAGTTGCATGGCCGAATTGGCGGAATCGTCGTGCCCGAAGTTGTAGTTGATGCCGCCAGTGATGGCTGTGAGCAGGTTCGGGTTGGCTGGATTGTCCGTTTCGTCCCAGCGGTCGTAGCGCCCCAGGACATCGATGTCCGCGCCGATCAGTTTGTACAGTTTAAGCGTGGGGAAAACTGTCAGGGCCGTGGCTGTGTAATCCTTGCTGCTGAAGAGTTCCGCGTACTTCACGTCTTTACTGATGTACTCGACCCAGATGTCCACAGGTCCGTAAGCTGCGCGCAGCAGTCCATCCAGCAGGAGTTGGGTATTGTAGGATGAGTTGTCTGTGGCATCGGCGAGTTTGACCTTGCGCTCGCTGCCGTTGGCCATCACGGAGCCGCCAATTGTGATTCCAGGCAGCGGGGTCAGGCGCAGATTGGCCAAAAGGGAAGGATCGACGTTGTCCTTGAGGTTGGCGCCGTAGTTCTTGTAGCCTTCGCCATTGTAGAGCCCGAGCGCGTATTCGCCCCAGCCTCCTGGAATGTAGCCGTTCAGCGAGATTCCATAGTCGGCGGAGTTCGCCACTTTATATTCATCGGAGGGGGCTTTGCCGATCAGGCTGTAGTTCCAATCGTAGATGGTGCCGAAATACACTTTCTGCAAACCGATGGTGGTGGTGAGGTCCGGGATGGGGATGAGTTGGCTGAAGTCCACATAGGCGTATTTCAGTTTCAAGCCCGCGCCGTCCTTGCTCAGGTCGGTGCTGAAGATATCCACTGTGAAGCGGCCTTTGATGGTTTCGCTGAATTTGGGTTCCAGGCCCAGGTATCCCCGTTCCAAGGAAAAGTTGTGCCTCAGAACGGCGTCGGTGCTGTCTCCTGGGGCTTTCCCGTTTTCCAGGGTCCAGCGGTTCCACATCTCGCCAGTGATCTTAAGTTCCTGCGCGCCAAGCGACCCAGACAGGGCCAGGATGCCAAGTGTGGCAAGGATAAGTGCTTTGTTCATGATTTCTCCTACTATCCTTTGGGATTCTGCCCTGTTATACGGAAGAATTGTTAGGATTTGATAAGGAGCGTGTTAAGAATTGTTAACTTTGGCGGAAGAGGTTTTAGAGAGCGCTTTTCAAGCGGCGCAAGGCTTTGCCGCGCAGTTGCTTGACGCGTTCCACTGGCAGGCTCAGGGATTGGGAGATCTCCTTGAGGGTGAGTTGGTGCTGGCAGGAAAGGACCAGGATGCGCCGTTCCAGTTCCGGCAGAGATTCCGGCAATCGCAGCTCCGGATCTTCCGCGGGAAGCGTATTCGGCGCTGCGAGCTCCTCCAGATGCTGGCCTTCCAAGGGATCCGCCAGCAAGGAAGCGGCTCTTTCGCGATCCAGCGCCTGCAATATCTGCTTCTTGATCCAATAGACCGCGTAGGTGGAAAACCGCGCGCCGCATTCCGGATCGTATCTCCCGGCGGCATAGACCAAGCCCAGGAGGGCCTCCTGGCGCAAGTCTTCCAACGGCAGACCTCTGTTTTGATATGTCCGTGCCACTCCATACGCCAGTTTGCTGAACTGCCCCAAAATTTGGTCAGAGCCAAGGGGCCAAGCTGCCTGGAGCGGTAACCGCCGGGATTCACTCATGGGAATCTTCAGGCGCGGAATTCCGCAGGGGGATCAGGATCCGAAAAGCCGTTCCCTGTCCGCGTTTGCTGGCTACCGAGATACTGCCGTGGTGCAACTGCACGATGTGCTTCACGATCGCCAAACCAAGGCCGGTCCCGCTCAACATCTTGTTGCGGGAGGGGTCCGCCACGAAGAAGCGTTCAAATATCCGGGGCAGGTATTTCTCCGCGATGCCCCTGCCCGTATCCGCAACCTCGAAGCACACGGAGTCTGCTTCGGTTGCGGCGCGGATCGTGATCCCTCCGGAATCGGTATAGCGCAGCGAGTTTTGGATCAGGTTGATGAAGACCTGCTCCAGCCTGAAAGGATCGCAAACCAAGCGCTGGGCGGACCGGTCGACCTCAATGCGCAGATACAGGTTTTTGGCCAAAACTTCCGGCTCCAGGATCAGCCTCACATTGTCGAAAAACGTTTCCAGGCTGATGTCCTGCGTTTCCAGGCCGGACACGCTTTCCAGGCGGATCAGTTGCTCCAGGTCCTGGATCAGGTGGATAAGGCGCTGCGTGTGGTTGTGGATGATCCCCAACTGGCGCGCGTGGTCCTGTCCGGGATGGGCCTGCATCGCTTCCGTGAAACCCTTGATGGCGGTCAGGGGAGTGCGCAGTTCGTGCGCCAGATTGACGATGAAGTCCTTTTTCATCTGGTGGGTCTGGCGGATGGTTTCGATATCGTGCAGGATGCAGACGCGGCGGCGGGTCTGGTCATCGCGGCTGGCGGAAAGCAGATAGGCGTGGCCGTTGAGTTGAATATCGGCGAGTTGCTGCTCCGGGCGGTCTTCCAGGCTTTCCAAGGCATTCAGGAGGTCGAGGTCGCGGATCACTTCCCAGTATTTTTGCTTTTTTTCCGGATCGAAGGCGGTAAAAAGCGCGCGGAACGTCTCGTTGCCCCACTTCAGTTCCCCATCGTAGTTTTGCACCCAGAGCGCGTCGCCGATCAGGGAAAGCACCAGGCGCAGTTCCTCGCGGTTGATCTCCAACCGGCGTAGAGTGGTTTCTAGGCGTTCCTGGGCGGAGTCCAACTGCCTGGCCAGATCCTCAAACTCCTCCAGTTCCAATGCGGGCAGGGCGCTGGGACGGACCCGGGGGCCGATGTCCTGCAGATATTGTCCCAGGCGTTGAAAGTCGCGCTTCATCTTGCCCCAGACCAGCACATAAAAGCCCACACCGCCGGCCAGCAAGGCCAGTAGCACGATCCAGTGCGCCGCTCCGCCTAAAAGCAGCACGGCCATAATGGCCAGCAGCGTGGTCAATGGGATCAGCAGCAGTTGGCTCAGGCCAGGCTTATCCATCGGAGCCCTCTTTGGCGTCCGGTTCGGTGCTGAATTTGTAGCCGACGCCGCGGACGTTTTTCACCATATAGGCAAGGGCGCCCAGTTTTTCCCTTAAATTGCGGATATGGACGTCCACCGTGCGGTCCAGTACGATTTTGTCGTTGCCCCAGAGGTGGTCGAGGATCTGTGAACGGCTGAAAACCCAGCCGGGGCGTTTGGTGAGCAGCTGTAAAATCTTGAATTCGGTAAGCGTCAGATCCACCCTTTTTGCGTGGATGAAAGCCTCATAAGTATTGAAATCCAGGCGAAACTCCTCA
>DAHVPC010000087.1 GCA_027318475.1 Candidatus Cloacimonadota bacterium
GCTGGTTCCCGCGTCACTAGCGGATCACCCGCGCGCCTCCCCCGATATCCGCGGGAAGCGCGCGGGTGGTTGGGCAGTGGATGGCAGGCCAGCCCCCAGAACATAGTTTGCACATAGAAAGAACCCCCGGAAAATCCAGGGGTTCTTGGTAACTAGTTTTATGCGCGTGGTCAGAAATTATCAGTGGCCACCACGCGGTAGAATCCTGTGGGGAGCAAGGCCGCACCGCTGTGCAGATATTCCGGCACGCTCACACTGGGAGCAAGCAATCCGAAAGCGACGCCAGGGTCTGGAGTGAAATACACAGCATAAGAATCAGCGCCGGGCACGGCGTCCCATTCCACAAGCATGTCGGCGCCAGTGGGCGTGAGGGTGAAATAGACCGGTGGACGCGGTTTGGCGTCTGGATGCACATAGAAACGCCAGACCGGGCTGAAGGTCTCGCGTCCAGTGCTGTCGAAGGCCTTCACCTTCCAGTAGATCAGCGATCCAGGCGCGCAGAAACCCGACCAGGCGGAAGTTCCGGAAGTGGTGAAGGAACCCGCGGTCTCAAAGCCGGCGGAGACGTCCCAATACACTGTATAGGTCACGTAATCTCCGGGGTCGGGGTCGGTTGTCGCCTGCCAATTGAGCAGATTGCTGGTGAGGTGCACGGTACCGCTATAGGAAGGCGCTACCAGACCGAAGGCCAGCGGCGCTTCCGGAACCGCGGTATCGAAGTAGAAATAATTCTCGTAGCACCACACCGTCTGGTCCTGCGTGTCGGTCGCGCTCACTTTCCAGTAGTAGCGGGTATTGTCGTCCAGGGTTCCCGCAGGTAATTGATGCGCCGAGGCGGTCAGGTTGGCGAAGGTGACCAGGCCGCTGCTGAAGCCCGTGTTTCTGGCTATGAGCAGGGTGTAGGTGACAGTGTCGCCAGGGCTGGGATCGATGGCCTCCTCCCAATCCAGAACCGGGGTGAGGGTCAGGACCACGCTGGCATTGGCAGGCAGGAGCAGATGGAAGCGGGAGGGCGCGTCGCCGATGTTGGTGAGGCGCCAGGGATTGAAATCCACATAATTGGAAACTGGATTGCCCTGGCCGCCTGTATTCAGAGTGGCGTGATAGGGTCCGCTGGGATCGCCCCACCAGTTATAGAGGGCGTTCACGTTGAAGCTGGAAGTGGTGTTCTGCACTCCGTAGCTGGTGTTGCCGTCGATACTGTTGGCGTTGCCGGTGCTACCGCCGATGAGTGGATTGGCGCTGTTGGCGCAATAGACGCCGACACCGTTGTTGTAGATGTAGCTTTTACTGATGGAGGGCACGGCGTTTCCGCCTGTGGCGTAGATCCCAACACTGCCATTGCGGATCACGCAGCTGTCTATATAGGACAGGGGGGCGTTATCGATCCTCACATTGCCGTTGGTGCCGGCGTATTCCACTACGCAGCCGCTGAGATAGGAGGTGTTGCTGGAGTAAGTATAGAACTGGATTCCGGACCAGCCTCCTGTTGTGCCATTCAGCGCGGAGAAGGTGGCGCCATCAGCCTGCAAGGCTCCATTGCGGTCGCTGTACCAGGGGCTGCCAATCCAGATACCTGTATCGGCGCGGAACAGCAGAGTCAATCCGGAATTGAGTTTGAGGATTGGAGTAGAGACGCCGGCGTCAACATAGATATAGGAACTAACCTCAACCGGCACGCCAGGATTGTTCCAGGTATGGTTGCTGGTGAGGGTCTCACCGCTCATAAGAACACGGTTGGGGGTGTTGCCGCTGAAGATGTTACTGCCGCCGTTAAGGGTGCCGAAGGCGCTGGCTGCGGTGCTGATGGGATAACCGCTGTTGTTAAGGAACTGGCAGTTGCTGGCTGCGGGCCTGGCGGATGCCGTGACAGTGAGTCCCTGGGCAGGATTGTAGCGGAAAGTACAAGTGTCGAATACTGGGTTCGCACCATCCACATAAACGGCGCACTGATTACCTCCGCGCAGATACTCGAAAACGCAGTTGTTGAAGTTGGAGGCCCCATCTGTTGAATAATTGTAGAAAACCAGGCCATACGGCACAGCAGTGTCAGTGCTGCGGGTAAAGGTTACGCCCTCGGCTTCCAAAGAGCCTCCGTGATCGGAATAGTAGGGGCTGCCGATGTAGATTCCGACATCGGAGGGCAGCATCATGACCGTGCCGGGCAGGATACGGATGTGCGGTGCGTTGGCATGATCTATGTAGCAGTGGTTGGTCAGCTGCAAGGGTACGCCGGGGTTGTGCCAGACTCCGCTGGTGGACACGGTTCCGGCCCGGACTTCCACGCGGTCGATCGTGTTCCCGGTGAAATTGTTGGCCTCGGTCAGCGCGCGCAGCCGCTCCACGTGGATGGAAAGAGGATAGGAACCGCAGGTGGTGACTGTGTTGCCGGAGATGGATACCATGCTGTTGTCGGCCAGGTTGATGCCCTTGGCCAGGCAGTTTTCGATGGTGCAGCCGGTGATGGTGGAGGCGGCGATGTCGCATTGGATGCCGGGTGTGTTGTTGTAGCCTGCATCCCGGATGACGCAGCCGGAGAGCAGGTTGGGATTGCCGTAGGCGTACATCGTTATGCCTGCCCAATAACCAGGCGTCGATTCAGCGCCGCGGAAAGTGGCGCCAATGGCTTGAAGCGAGGGATAGTGGTCTGAATAGTAGGGGCTGCCGATGTAGAAAGCCCTGGCATTGGCAAAGCACAGTTCCACTCCATAGGGAATATTCAGCATCGAAGCGCCGCCATGGTCATAGTAGATGTGTTCCGTGACCAGGATGGGCGTGCTTTGGGTGGTCCAGGTGGCGCTGGCTGTGATGTATCCCCCCAGGCAATGGATGCGGTCGTCGGTATTGTCGGTGTAGTTGTTGCCGGTCAGTAGTTTCTGCATGTCCCCAGCATTGATGGCCACGGTCTTGGCGTTGCAGGTGAGGGTGCAGCCGATCAGGGCAAAGGACTTTCCGGAATAGCAGCGCACGGCATAGTTGTTGTTGGCGATGAAAAGGCAGTTCTGCAAGGTGAGCAAACTGCTGCAGTTGACTGTTACGGCGCCCGCAGATCCAGCGCCAACTTCGCTGATGGTGCAGGAATCCAGCAAATTGGGGGAAGTGTAGTTGGCGAAATAGAAGCCATACCAGCCTTGAACAGGATCGGCGGCTTTGAAGGTGGCTCCAGTGGCGTGGAGGCTTTGCAGCCGGGTGCTATAGTCGTTGCTGCCTACATAGAAATAAAGATTGGGATTGAACTGCATCTCTACACCAGCGGGTATTTCCAGAACGGGCGTGCCATCTCCATTAAAGTACAAGTGCGCGGTCACCCAGATCGGCGTGCTTTGCGGAGTCCAGGTCGCGGAGTTGCTTATGGTTTCACCCCAGCAATGGATGCGGTTCTCTGTGTTGCCCACATAGGTATTGCCGGTGAGTAGATTTTGCAGATCCCTGGCGTAGAGCCCCACGGTCTTGGCGTTGCCGGAAAGCGTGCAGCCGCTCAGGGCGAAGGACCTGTTCCAGTTGCAGTATACCGCGTAGGTGCTGTTGGCGGTAAACAGGCAATCCTGGAGTGTCAGCAGCTGGCTGCAATTGACATTCACCGCGCCC
Source organism: Candidatus Cloacimonadota bacterium (assembly GCA_027318475.1). Taxonomy (GTDB): domain Bacteria; phylum Cloacimonadota; class Cloacimonadia; order Cloacimonadales; family Cloacimonadaceae; genus Syntrophosphaera. The sequence goes on from DAHVPC010000087.1 coordinate 3,589, forward strand.
TGGGCATTCGAACTCACATCCCTGACCACGCAGCCATCCAGATACGAGGGCGACATATAGTAGCCGAAATAGAGGCCGTTCCAGCCTTGGGCGGCATTGGCCGCCTTGAAGGTGACGCCCGTGGCATGCAGGCTTTGCAGGCGGTCGGAATAGTTGTTATCACCGATAATGAACTGGAGTCCAGGATTGAATTGCATTTCCACTCCGGAAGGGATCTCCAGGATAGGTGTGCCGCTGCCGTTGAAATAAACATGCGCTGTCACCCAGATCGGCGTGCTTTGCGTGGTCCAGGTCGCTGAGGCGCCAATGTTCTCGCCGAAGCACTGGATGCGGTTTTCCGTGTTGCCTATGTAGGTATTGCCGGAGAGCAGTTTTTGAACGTCGGCCGCGTAAACGCCCACGGTCTTGGCATTTCCGGAGAGCGTGCAGCCGCTCATGGTGAACGCCTTGCCCTGGTAGCAATAGATGGCGTAGTTGTCGTTGGACGTGAACACGCAGTTTACGAAAGCGGCCGTATTATCGCAATAAATGGTTGCAGCTCCGAGAGGACTTGAGTTCACCTGTTTGATGGTGCAGTTAGTCAGGGTGGAGGGCAGTGTGAAGGCCAGGAAACTCAGCCCATTCCAGCCCTGGGCTGGGTTCGCGGCGCTGAAAGTGGCCCCTGTGGCGACGATATGGCCGCGTTCGGAGCTGTAGTTGTTGTCGCCGATATAGAGCCGCCGGCCGCTTTTGAACTGCAGTTCCGTCCCCGGCTGCATGATGAAAGGATTGGCGTTGTTGTGCAGCGTCAGGTCTACATCCATCTCGAAGGGGATGCCCTTGTTCGACCAGGTGACCGCTCCGGTCAGGATCAGTGACTTGAGCAGGATGCGTTGGGTTCCGTTGCCGCTGAAGTTGTTGTCATCTCCGATCGAGGGTACGAACTGAGGGTTCCAATGCAGCGGATAACCGCCGTTATTCTGGAAAGCGCAGCCGCTGACGCTGGCCGTCGCCGCATCGTGGTTATGGTAGATGCCGTAGTTGGAGGAGTTGCGGAAAGTGCAATTGGTGAAGGCGGGGCTGCCGCCGTTAACGTTGAACATGCCGTTGCCGCTGCTACCGCCGTATTCGAAGATGGCGTGGTTGAAGCTGCTGGCTCCGGTGTAGGGCTGGGTGCGGACGAAATTCCAATATCCGGGCGTAGGGCTGGCCAGATTCGCCGTGAACAGCACGGGAGAAGCCGCAGTGCCGTTGGCGACAATGGCGCCCAGTAGCTCGGAATAACTCACACTGCCCAGATAGATTGCGGCCCCGCTGTTGAATTTGACCTGTACTCCGGCCTCGATGGTGATGATGGGGGTGGGATTGCCGTGGACTTCGACGTTGCTGGTGATGATGTAGGGCGAACCCGCGAGGGTCCAGGTTTGGGAAGTGCTGATGACGCCGCTGATATTGGTTTCGGCGAAGAGGGCGCTGCCCAGGATCAGGCAGCAGAATAACAAAAACGAGAGTGCTTTCATGGCTTTCTCCTTTCTATGTTATAACGATATGTACTCCATTAGCATATTCACAAATCTATGTACTCCTATTTGAGGCTGATTTGTTTGTCAAGAAAAATCCGCCGGCGTTTGGGAAGGTTCTTTGCGGCAATCTTTCCAACCGTTGAGTTATGAAAAAGCCAAAATCCGGTCCCGTTACCATTGCGCTGTCATTGCGCGCTCATTACGGGCAAAGCGCGCAATGAGCGCGCAATGACGGCGCAATGCTAGCCGGAGGGATGCCAGGCGTATTGTGGGAAATGAAGGGGACCGTGGAATAGTTAGTAACACCGCGTAAACGCAATGTTTTCTTCAGGGGCAACACACTTAGGAGGTGCTTGTAAAATCAGGGTGGATAAATCCGGTCGATGCCACCACATTATCCTGACGTAGAAAACCAGGTGAAAACTAAGCCCTGAATTCCTACGGGACTCACCCCAATCCTGCCTAGACGGGGTCTAATCCCTAATCCTTATCGCGGGCTTTCTCGCGCTCCAGATCCTTCTGCTGCTGGCTGTCCCTCTTATCGTAGGACTTTTTGCCCTTGCCCAGAGCGATGGTCACCTTGCATAATCCGGCGTCGTTGACGATCAATTCCAGGGGGATGAGGGTCATGCCCTGTTCCTCGGTCTTGGCCTTCAAACGGCGGATCTCGTGTTTGTGCAGCAGCAGTTTGCGTCTGCGGCTGGGATCATGGTTGAAGTGCGCGGCGGTGTCCCAAGGGCTGATATGCAGGTTGATCAGCCAGCATTCGCTGTCCACGATGCGAGCGTAACTATCGCGGAAATTGACTTTGCCGGCCCGGATGGATTTGATCTCCGTACCCACCAGGGCGATGCCCGCCTCGTATTTTTGCACGATGTAGTAATCGTGCAGGGCCCGGCGGTTCTTGATCGCTTTCACGCGCGCAACTCCCGGGCGATCAATTCCCTGTAACGCTGGGCGTCACGCAGCAGTTTTTGCTCTTCGATCCTGGTGTGGCGTCCATCCCGGTAAACCAGTTCCCCGGCGATGACCACATCGCGGACGGCGCGCGAACCGAGCGCGTAAACCACTTGGGAATAAGGATTGTAAAGCGGTTGACCGGCCAGGGATGCAGTGTCCAGGACGCAGATATCGGCATCCTTGCCGATTGACAGGGATCCCCTCCGTGCGGCTATGCCAAGGGCTTTGGCCGCGCCGATTGTGGCCATCCGGAGCGCTTGTTCCGCCGGCAGGAATGTGGGGTCGTTGTTCACCGCTTTGTGCAGTTTGGCGGTCAGGTCCAGTTCCGCCAGCAGGTCCAGATTGTTGTTGCTGGCCACTCCGTCCGTGGCGAAACAGACGCTCACGCCGTTCTTCAGGTAATCTGCCAGGGGCAGGATGCCGGACGCGAGTTTGAGGTTGCATTCGGTGCAAATGGCAATGGAGGCCGGAGCGGAGGCCAGAAGTTCGATTTCATCGTCATCCACCCAGATGCCATGGGCATAAACCGCAGGCAGGTCCAGCATTCCCAGTTCGCGCAGATAAAACACCGGCTTGCGGCCATGCTGGTGGAGGCATTCTGCCACTTCGCCCCTGGTCTCGGAAAGGTGCATGTGCAGCAGGAATCCGTGTTCAGATGCGGCTTGCGCGCACTTTTCCAGGGTTTCGCGACGGCAGACGTAGATCGAATGCGGCGCCAGGTCGAAATCCACCAATGCGTTGCCGGAGTAGCGCTGGCGCGTTTCCAACAGGTATTCCAGCCAGGGCCGGTCCGAAGCGTGGATCGCCGCCTGCGTTTCGATCACCGCGCCTCCTATGATGGCGCGCAAACCCGCTTCCAGGCAGGCTTCGGCAATGGCGGGCATGTCGAAATACATGTCGTGGATCTGGGTGATGCCGTTCTGGATCATCTCCGCGGCCCCATGCAGAGCGGAATCGCGGATGAACTGGCTATTCAGCAGTTTCCCTTCCAGCGGCCAGATGTATTCGTTGAGCCAGGTTTCCAGCGGCAGGTCGTCCGCCAGGCCCCTGAAATACGTCATCGGCAGGTGCGTGTGGGCGTTGATCAGGCCCGGCATCACGATGCAGCCTGAGGCGTCGAGGCTTTCCAGAGGAGCATACGGTACGTTTCCGTCCGCGAAGATGTCCACGATCCGGCCCTTCAGTATGGCGATGCTGTGCCCAGCCAAAACACGTCTGCCCTCATCCATGCAGAGCAAGGTTCCGCCTGTGATGAGCAGATCGGCCTTGCGGGGTTCCGCCATGGATCAGCCCTGCACCTTTTGCGCGGCTTCCCGGGGTGGGAAAACGCCTTTGCGCGTGATTATGCCGGTTATGAAGCCGGCCGGAGTGATGTCGAAAGAAGGATTCAGCACGGGGGAAGCGGGATTGGCGACCGGTACTCCGCCAACGCTTTTCAGTTCTTCGTCCGCGCGGAATTCGATGGGTATCTCCGAGCCCCTCGTGCAGCCAAAATCGAAGGTGGAAAGCGGCGCGGCGATGTAGAAGGGGATCTTGTGTTCCTTGGCCAGCACGGCTTTTTCGTAGGTGCCGATCTTATTGGCGATGTCGCCGTTAAGGCAAACTCTGTCGGCCCCGGTGATCACGAGGTCGATCTCTTTCTTCCAGAAATAGTAGCCCGCGGCGCTGTCTGCGATGATGGCGTGGGGGATCCCTTCCTGCTCCAGTTCGAAGGCCGTGAGCCGCGAGCCCTGAAAGCGCGGACGGGTCTCGCTCACATAGACGAAGAGTTCCTTGCCTTTGCGGTGCGCGGTGCGGATCACGCCCAAAGCCGTGCCCCAATCCACCGTTGCCAGAGCTCCGGCGTTGCAATGCGTGAGGATGCGCGCCTGGTTTGGAATGATCGCGTTGCCGGCGAGGCCCAGCTGGCGGCAGTCCTCGGAACTGCGGTTGGCGAATTCATTGGCTGCCAGAACGGCTACCTGCCTGGCGTGGACGTAATCCGGGATGAACTTGAGGGTCTGCTCATAGACGTAATTCACGCCGTTGACCAGATCGACGGCTGTGGGCCTCGCGGCGATCAGGACGTCGTGGGCTTTGCGCAGATGGGTGCGGAACTTGTCGTCCGGAGCGCTTTGCGCGGCCAGAGCCAGTCCGAAAGCCCCCGCTGCGCCAATAGCCGGAGCGCCGCGCACGGTCATGTTGCGGATCGCTTCCGCCACGGTCTGGAAATCCGTGAATGCGGCTATGGCGAATTCGAAGGGCAGTTTGTTCTGGTCGATCGCTTGCAGGCGTCCGTGTTCCCACCAGACGCTGCGGTATTCAGAGCCGTTGATGATCATGGCCTATCCAGTTCAAACACGCTCAGCCGGTTGTTTTGGCAGTTTTGGCCGCGCGGAATTTCAGCAGCAGTCCGCCCAGCAGGGCCAGTAAACTCAGCAGCAGGCCAATGAGGCTCAAGGTGACGCTCTTCTTGTAGGACTCCGGAGCGAAGGTGAGTTCCAGTTTATGCGTTCCGGACGGGATCTGCAGGCCGCGCAGGATGTAGTTCGCGGGGTGGATGGGGATTTCTTTTCCGTCCAGAGTGGCTTTCCAGCCGGCAGGATAATAGATCTCGCTCAGCACCAGGAACGCCGGCTTGTCCGTGAAAACGTCGTAGGCCAGTTTGTGCAAATCCGCCGCGGTCTGTTTCACGCTGCTGGAATCCGGAGCTTGAACGCCCTTGATGTCGCTTTCCACATAGGCGATCCGGGCCGGATCGAAACTCACCGACCTCAATTTGGGCAGGATCGAATCGGCTGGCGCGACCTTCTGCACGGAGTTCACGAACCAGGCGCGTGGCAAGGCGCGGTTGTTGCGGTAGACCGTGATGCCGGTTTCACTTTCGAAAACCGGGGTGATCTGGGTGAGCAGCGAGTCGTAGGGCAGGCGGTCCGGATGCACGAAATATTTGGCTGAGAGCATGTTCAGGATGGGTGTGTCCATTTCCGCCGGAAGCATTCCTTTGTCCGGCGAGAAAAAGCCCTTCAGGTAATTGCGCCATTCTCCGGCACCCTGTTCGCTGTCCTGCAGCACCTTCAGAACCTTGTCGTAGCGTTCCAGTTTGGCGGCGGAGTAACCCAGCACGGTTTGATGGTGGAAAGCCCATTCGCCGGCCGGTTTGGGTAGTTGCGCCTGGGTGAGGATGTCCTGGTCGATGGGAAAGATGCGGAAGTTGGAGTTGTCGGCCAGCAGGAATTCATCGTAATCCTGCGCCGCGAAACGGTCCAGATGCTCGGTCGGGGCTTT
>DAHVPC010000088.1 GCA_027318475.1 Candidatus Cloacimonadota bacterium
TCCCATGCTAAACTCGCCTCCCTGCACAAACACCAGGTCCGGCCTGGGATTGGGATCGATGGGAACTTCGGGGGGGATGTCGGGTGAAAAAAATCTACGTGTATGCATTTGTTCCTCCTCTGGAACAAGTTGCGAGGGCACGCCCCGATCCTAACTGACCGCAGACATGCCTCCATACTTGACTAGATGTTTTGAACACGCATAATTGTCAAGTATTATTTCCCGACACCGGAATCTGATTATCAAAATTGAATTATCAGGCTCATTGGAAGTGGTGCTATTAACTGTAAAATTGCGTTTACGCGTTCGTTCCGCTGCCTTCCGACGGTGTTGAAAGTATGATAAACCAATGATTCCAGAAAGCTACACACCATTTATCAGCAGATTCAGAACCACGTAAACGCGGTGGAACGAACGCCTGAAGGCAGTGTTATGTAGTTATAAATTGGACTTTTTGGATATATGGGGAGCGATTATGCCTTCCTGCCCAATACCAGGATTCCTATGGATTCAGCCTGCGTTGAAATGACAGGCGGCCTAATCCTTTTATAGAAATAATGATATGGCTTGTTTTACGCCGCGATCTTACCTGCTGCGGACAAGGTGGTGAGGTGCAGACCCATGCTCTGGATCTGGGTGATAAAGCTTTGCAGGGCTTCCAATTTGGCACGGTTGTGGCAATGGGTGATGATGACGATCGGTTCGCGGCGGCCTTTGAATTTCTCCAGGGATGAGATTTTACCGGCCAGCGTCGCCGCGGAATTATCGGGAACATCCAGAAAGATGTCCCGTTTCAGCGCGGGATAACCCAAATTGCGGGCCAGAGCGGGTCCAACGCTTTGCGTGGAGGTGGCGCTATCCACGAAAAACAAGCCCTGCGCATGCAGAGCCCGCAAAACCGAGGCCATGGCATTGCGATCCGCGGTGACGGCGCTGCCCATATGATTGTTGGCAGCCACCGCCATAGGTAACTGCGCTGAAAAATCGGCGATCAAGGAACTGATCTCATCCGGGTCGGCATCGGTGCGGATGTAGTTCTTGCCTGGTTTTTCGGAGGTGGAAACGGGTTGCATCGGCACATGGATGAGCACTTCGTGGCCGTATTGGGCGGCCAGTTCGCCAGATTGGCGGGTGAACGGCAAGTCTGGAAGGATGGCGAAAGCCACTTCGGAAGGCAGCTTGGCAAAGTCACTGAGCAAAGCTCCGCCGCTGTTGCCAAAGTCGTCAACGATGATCACGATGTCCGGGATTCCTGCTCCGTCAGTCCAAGTGTAGTTGTACTTTTCCAGGGGCAGTAGTTCGCCCTGCTGGCTGGCTTGCGATTCCCGTTTGAGTTCATCAGGTGGGATTTCATCCCGCAGATGCTCGGAATAGACGCTGGATTCATCCTCCAAAGCGGCATCGGCGCGCTTTCCGCAGGCAAACATCAGGCTGAGCAGGAGGAGCGGGATCAGGATCCGGCAGAGTTTAACAGGGTCCATGTGACTTTATCTCCGATGGTTAGATTTTGTTTCTGGGCCAGTCCGGCGTTGATTTCCAGCACGTAGCGGTACAAGCCGCCGGGCTCGATGGCGTCTTCGCTGAAGGGATGGGTGTTTTCGGCGATGTGCAAGATCTTCCGGTCTGCGTCGATGAAGATTATATCCAGCGGAAGATAGGTGTTTTTCATCCAGAAGGGATTGCGTGAAAGGCCCTGCGGATCGAAGAGCATGGCGTGATCCGCCGGCATGGTCTCGCGAAACATCAGTCCCTGCCTGGTCGCTTGTTCCGTGGCGGCGATCTCGACGGCGAAAGACGCTCTCAGGATTCCGTCCGGAGCTGTGATCGTGAGATCCGCGTCATGCCGGAAAACTGGGCCAGCGTCAGTTTGAGGCGTGGGCTCCGGCTCCGGTTTCCTGCAGGAGGAAAGGTTCATGAGCGTAGCCAGAAGCAGCAGGCAGAGCAGGAACTTTGACACGGGGATGTCACTTGATCAGGATCATCCTGCGGGTGAGGCTCTGCGCCCCGCTCTGCAAGCGATAGAGGTATATGCCGCTGGTAACGGCGTTGCCGGATTGATCCAGGCCGTCCCAGACCAGGCTCTGGCTGCCGCTGTTCAGAACGCCTTCCACCAGGGTCCGCACCAATTGGCCTTTGCAGTTGTAGATCCTCAGAGAGGCCTGCTGCTTGTCCTGCGCCAAAGAAAACGTGATCCCGGTCTGCGCGAAGAAGGGATTGGGATAATTCTGCGCCAGGCTGAAGACCGTTTGCGGAACGCTGGGATCTTCGGACGCGGTTCCCGTAAGCAAATTGAGGGTTCCAGACGCGCCGTTGGCGGTGTAATTCAGGGTTGTGGAGGCAAGTGACGTTTGATAATACAGATGCAACTGCTGCAACGACACTGCGCTCAGCGAGATCCAGGCAAAGCGGTTTTCCAGCGTGTTGCTGGATGCCAGGCCCTCATTGTAAGGGATCAGTTGCAGTTCCGTGAGGTCAACCTGGTCGGTTGGATTGAGCTGGAAGTCGAAGCATTTGAGCTGGCCCTGGGGCTCGAAAGTCAGATAGTAATGGATGTCGGGAGCGTTGGGTAAAGGCGTCGCGGTGACAGTTACCGGAGTGAACACTGCCTCTTCCCCGCTTTGGGTTTCGAACCGGAAAGCGGGATTCAGGATGTACTGCATGATCAGATAGGCATCCGCGGAACTCAGGAGCTGGTCCGCGTCCACATCGCAGGCAGCGACACGGTTGGCGTCCCAAGGCCGGGGGTCGGTATCCGGCAGGGGATCGAGCCCCACATTGTAGTCCAGAACTGCCTGAGCGTCGCTCCGGGTAACGCATTTGTCGCCGTCAGCATCTCCGTAGATGATCTGGCCGGCGTCGGTCCCCTGGATACGGATGTCGTCCAGGTAGATGCCATCAGCGGTCTGGCTCCAATCGGTATCGATCACGAAACGCACATAAACGCTCTGTCCGGCGAATTGCTGCAGGGAATAACTCAGGTTTTGCCAGCTGGATTGAGTGCCGGTAACGCTGCCCAGGGTCGTCCAATTATTCGTGGTGGTGGAAGCCTGGATCAGCACGAAATCGTAGCCATTTTCCAGATCATAAACAGTTTTGAATTCCAGATGAGGATCAGTTATGTTTTGCAATGATATAGGACTAGTGAGGCGAAGCGATCTGGTAACGTTGTTGGCGTAATTACCTGCGGGAGAATCCGCTATCACACTTTCGCCCTGGTAGGTCGTGACTGCCCAGGGACTGGTCGCGGTCCAATTGAGAATGTTGTTGCAAGGGTCATTGAGCAATACGGCTGGCTCGGTGATGGTAAAAACCTGGCGGTTCTGCTGGGCAGTGAGCAAAAAGTCTGTCTGATAAACGACCGAGCCCTGGGACGAAAAAGTGAGCTGATAGATACCCTCGGTGATCCCCGCAAACTGGAAACTGCCGGCGACGTCGGTGATCACTGACTGTACCGGATTAGTATCCAGCGCCACTTCGATCCCAGCCATTCCGATTCCCTGCAAGTTGCGTGCCTGGCCATAGAAATCGACGGCCTGGGCTGGCAGGAGGACAAAATCGCGTGTGGTGGAACCTGAGGCTGGAACGGTGACCTGATCGGTTTGTGGGATGTATCCGTCAGCCTGGACGGTGATGGAATAGCTGCCCGGCAACAATAAACGGTGGTAATCTCCGGCATCGGGATCGGTGGTAACGATCTTGGTGTTGCCCTGCACGGTTACCGAGGCGGCCAGAGGCGCTCCGGCTTCCGAAGTAACGGTGCCGTGGATGCCCCTGTGTACGAACTCCAGATAGGAGAGCATGGATTCCTGGTTTTGCGACCAGAATGTCGGCAGTGTGGAGGCTGGCGGCCAGTATTCCTCGCTGATCTCGGCAGTGATGTCGGTATCGTCGGTAAAGAAGTAGTTCCAATCCTGCATGGAGCCCGTGATCACGTACCAGGCGGCGCCGTTGGTGATGCCGTCGTCAAACTCGTTGCTGTTGTACATGGGCGAGTTGTGGATGGAATAGGTCAGCGCGGCCTCCTGGAGCAAGGCGTCGTCCGGAGCCAGTGCATAAGTATAGTCCCAAGGATAGTTCATGACCAGGGTTCCGCAATGGAAGTTCGCGGAGAGGGTAAAACTGTGGTCTTCAAAGAGGTCGATCATCGCCAGGGTTTCGGGAGCCCAGTTGTTGCCATCGGGATGCTGGACGCCGGTCGGCATGGGGAAATTACGGTTCAGATCAATTCCCGCCGCGTTTTGACGCTGTCCCAACACGAAGCCGTCGGGATTCATCAGCGGGCAGATCCAGATCTCGGTGGAGTTGACCAGATTGGTGATCCGGGTATTGGTTCCGTATTCGGAGGTCAACTGCTGGATCAAGCGGATGCACATGTCGTATCCCACCACCTCGTTGCCATGGATGCTGGAGATATACTTGAATTCAGGCTCAGTTTCCTCGAGGGTGGGATTGTCCGTGATCTTCAGGAAATACAGCGGGCGGTTCTGGGTGGAGTTTCCCGCCGAGACCAGCTGGCAGATATTGGGATACTGCGCGGCGGTGGAAACCATAAATTGCTGGTATTGGTCGATGGTGTAGTATTCATCTCGCGGCGGGTCAAGCGACTTGTCCTGGTGCAGTTTGAGGGCGTTTTCCCGGGCGATGTCTGGCAGTTTACTGGCAGCGAGTCCATGGGCCAGCAGAGTGTCGAATTCTTCGTCGTTCCACACATCCGCCACGATCCGTCCCCGCGTCCAGTCTACCCGGTCCACGCTGGTTTGGAGTTCCTGCAAAGTCCGCAGATCGCTCTTGAGATCCCAACTGGTGATCAATACAGGATAGGCTCCGATCGCGGCGATCAGGCCAAGCAGGACGCAGGAAAAAACTATTCTCTTCATTTATGATCCTTTAAGTTCGGATTTTCGGGGCGGGAAGCAGATCCAGCCTGACAGAACTAGGTAAAGAAGCCAGGCTGACAGCGACACATGTCCACATTGCTTAATGCTGCTTCATTCCTGATCTGACATGGTTCACAAGCTTCCATTGCGCTGTGCCTGGCTATGCCAGTAAATCGATTGGAGCAATTCTGTCAACACTTTTCATTTTTCCCTTGTCAGATTCAGGGGCTGAATTATTTGGCATCAACTGAAGAAAATCGGTAATGAAAAAGCCTGGAGAACCGTTTGAGTAAAAACTTCTGGCGTCCCTTCCTGATCATGGCGGGGATGCTGATCTTGCTGCTGACTTATGCGCATTGGATCCCCGCGTGGAGCAATGACTTCTTTTCCTTGAAAAGCTTCAATTTCGCGGAAAGCGTGCGCAAAGCCCTGGTACCGGCGCCTGCCGACACCTTGCAGCAGGTGGCCGAACAGCTGGACGTCGAGGGCGAAACCAAGCCCATGGTGAGCTTCATCCGAGGGCTGGCGGAACGCAAACAGACCGGACAGGGCAGCCTGCGCGTCGCCTATTTCGGTGATTCCATCATCGAGGGAGATCTGATCACCAGCAAGTTGCGCCAGCAGTTGCAGCTCAATTACGGCGGCAGCGGAGTCGGGCTCGTGCCCATCACCTCAATCGTCAACGAGTTCCGCAAAACCATCAAGCACCGGTTTTCCCGCAATTGGGAAACCCTGTCGTTCATGAACCGCGGCAATGGCATCACGCCATTGGGCATGATCGGCTATACTTTCATCCCCCGCAACTATTATTACACCGAATCCGTCGTCAGCGTTCCGGTCCAGCCGGCGTACTCCGATACACTGAGCCCGGACACCTCCAAACTCCCTGCCACCAGGACCCGCAAAGAAACGCAGCGCAACTATCTGGGCGGACCGGCCTGGGTGGAATACGCGGGCGTGGACGTTCCCGGCGGAGCGGTCGATCTGCGCCATGTCCGCCTCTTTTACAGCCATGCCCAAACCAATTCCCAGGTCGTCGTCTACTGGGATGACGGACCGCCTCAAACGCGTTATCTGAGCAAAGCCGGCGGTGTTCAGATGCTGGATCTGAGCCCCAGCGCACCGGTAAAGAAGATCCGCGTGGAGTTCAATCCTGCCGATCCCATCCATGTGTATGGAATGTCTTTTGACGAACCAGAGGGCGTTTTTGTGGACAATCTTTCAGTCCGCGGCTTTTCCGGGATGAACCTGGATGCCATCCCAGCCGAATATTTGCGAGGCTTCCAGCAACACTTGAATTACGACCTCATCGTGCTCCAATACGGAGAGAACGTTTCCCATGCCGATGTGCGCGACTACAGTTTTTACCGCCGGGGGATGATCAAATCCATCCAACACCTGCAAGCCGCCATGCCCGGAGTGCCCATCCTCATCGTCAGCGCCCATGACCGCAGCGTCCGCCAGAATGGCGTGTTTCAGACTTCCCCGGACATCCCCATCCTCGTGAACACGCAGAGCGGCTTCGCGGTCGAAACAGGCAGCGCTTTCTGGAATATGTTCAACGCCATGGGCGGCCTGAATTCCATGCCTCAATACGTCCAGGCCAGCCCGCCTCTGGCCAATCTGGACTACACGCATTTTACAAGGGCTGGCGCCGACAAGATCGCCCTCATGCTCTACAAAGTGCTCACCACGGGGCAATCGGACTGATATGCTGAAAAAACTGCTCATCCTGGTGGTCTGCCTCGGTTTGTGCAACACCACCTGGACGCAGAGCCTGCTGATCGACCTGGAAAACGAGATCGAGCAGGTGGAGGGTTATCCCATCGCCGTGGACACTCTCGAGGAGTTCATCCAGAGCTATTACATCCTGCTGGACAGCGAGGAATACCTGAAGGGCTTTTCCTTCATCAAGCGCGACAAGAACGTAATCCCGGATTCGGACACGCTCCTGGGCGGTTTCCTGTACAAATTGATGGAATTGCGCAGCGGGCTCCGGGACCGCGTGACCATTTACCAGATCGGCGATTCCCATATCAAACCAGGCTTCTTTTCCACTACTGCGCGCAGCTCCCTGATCAAGTATTTCGAGCAGTCTAACTCCGGAAACTCCCCCATCCTCAGCTATCAGTTCACCGGGATCATCGGCGCTTCCTACAAAAACCTCCTGGGCAACGAATCCATATTCCGGCGCTGCAGAGAACTGGAACCTGACTTGATCGTGATCTCGCTGGGCACCAACGATGCCCAGGGTACCTACAACGCGCAGCGCTTCCGGTCCGAACTGCAGGCTTTCATGAAAAAACTATCTACCTATCAGGGCGAAGCCGAGATCCTGTTCACCCTGCCCCCGGACACCAATAAATACGGCAGGCACAACGCCGATGTGCCGAAAGTCAGTGCCGAGATCGCCGCCTACGCCGAAAGCAACCACCACGCCTGCTGGAACCTGGCGGAAGTGATGGGCGGCCGTGGCTCGATCGTCAAATGGCGCGCGCAAGACTTCGCTTCCAGCGATCTGGTCCATTTCAGCCCCAAGGGCTACATGCTGCAGGGTTATCTCTTCTACGACGCGATAATGCAGGCCTACAAGAGCCGCACGGAAACATCCGGGTGAACTGGGACCACCTGATCCACCTGCTGTCCTACGATCCGAAACAGCCTTTGCTGTTCACCAGCGGATTCTTCCTGTTCTTCTTCGTCGTCGTGATGCTCTTCTATCCCTTGGTAGTAGGCAGGATCCGGGTGCGCACCTGGTATCTGATGCTGTTTTCGCTGTATTTCTACTATAAGACCAGCGGCGTGTTCCTGCTCCTGTTAATGGCAACGGCGGGAGTCAATTTCCTGCTGGGCGGCGCAATCTACCGGGCCCGTAAAAGGGGCTGGCGCAACACCCTGATGTGGCTCAGCGTGCTGTGGAACATCGGCTCCCTGGGTTATTTCAAATACACCAACTTCATCTTCGAGACCATCAACCAGCTTTTCGGCGGATCGCTTCCGGCTCTGGACATCTTCCTGCCCGTGGGGATCTCCTTCTTCACGTTCCAAACCATGAGCTACACCATGGACATCTACTTCCGGAAACTCGAACCGATCCGGAACTTCGCCGATTTCACCTTTTTCGTCTCCTTCTTCCCCCAATTGGTCGCCGGGCCTATTTTGCGCGCCTCGTGGTTCATCCCCCAGATCAACAAATATCTGACCCTGAACCGCGGACAAATTGCCAGGGCGCTGGTGCTGATCATCGCCGGATTGATCAAGAAGGGCGTGATCGCGGACTATATCAGCATCAATTTCGTGGACCGCGTGTTCAACAATCCGGAACTCTTTTCCGGGGTGGAGAACCTGATCGCGGTCTATGGCTACGGATTGCAGATCTACTGCGATTTTAGCGGCTATTCAGACATCGCCATCGGACTGGCTACCCTGATGGGCTTTGATCTGCAGGCCAATTTCAACGTCCCTTACCGCGCTACATCCATCACGGATTTCTGGCATCGCTGGCATATCTCGCTTTCCACCTGGCTGCGCGATTACCTCTACATTCCCCTCGGCGGAAACCGCAAAGGGAAAGTGCGCACCTACATCAACCTGCTGCTCACCATGCTGCTGGGCGGGCTCTGGCACGGCGCATCCTGGAATTTCGTCTTTTGGGGCGGTTTGCATGGAGTGGGTCTGGCGCTGGATAAACTGCGCCTGGCCTTGCTGGGCAGAAGCACGGACAGGTTGGCCGGACGTTTTCCCTTCGCCGGATTTCTGATCAAAGCCTTGGGCCTGCTTTTCACCTTCAATTTCGTCTCATTCGCCTGGATCTTTTTCCGCAGCCCCTCTTTTGCCAGCGCGGAAGTGATGCTCACGCGGATCTTCACCAGCTTCAACGCGCCCCTGTTCTGGCTGTGGCTCTCCAAATACCAGGTGGTGGCATCGCTCATCGTTTTGGGCTATTTCTTCCATTGGCTTCCATCCCGCCTGGAAAGAGGCATCGAAAAGGGCCTCGGCAAAGCCCCGTTGCTATTCCAATCGCTTATCCTGGCGATCGTGATCTGGTTCTTATTCCAGTTCCGCTCCGCTGATCTGCAGCCCTTCATCTATTT
>DAHVPC010000089.1 GCA_027318475.1 Candidatus Cloacimonadota bacterium
TCGTTGGGAGTATCTGCCTGGGGAGCAAAACGCCGCAGCGGATTTGGGATTGAAAAAAAATAGAGGCACAGGGGCAAGGCTTGGCGGCGGGATTGGCTGTGGTGATGCCCGGTTTACCTTTTTCTGGGGTCCGTAGAGCATAGCTCAAGACTCCGGAAAAGTACCGCGAAACAAGCATCGCTAATCCCCTTGTTATCTTTGTAATCCTGCATCTTTTTGCCCGGCAAAGGCTTGACGCTTTTATTCCTTGCTGCCGGATGCAGTCTGGACTCAATTTCTTAGGTCTCCTGCCATTTTATTCAAAGCCAATTTCTTGTAAAGATTTTTCTGCGTTCCCGGCTTGGCTCCCGTTATCATTGCGCCGTCATTGCGCGCTCATTACGGGCAAAGCGCGCAATGAGCGCGCAATGACGGCGCAATGATAACGGGGATCAAGCAAAAAAGCGTTGACAAAAATCTTCGTTTCCAGCGAGGATGAGTCCCGGTTGTTTCCTTTTGCCGATTGAAATCAACGCTGTTCCGCGACAAGGAGTCTTCATGCCTGAGTTCATTAGCAACCTGGTTTCCGCGTATCTGGGGTGGGTTAAGGCCTCTCCCCTGCTTTCCGCGATGATCCAGTTCGCCATTTTGGGCACGCTGGGCGAAATCATCTCCAAATGGGTGATCCAGCGCAGTTTCCGCTATCCTTTCACCGCGTTCCAGACCCTCTGGAAGATGCTGGTTTGGGCGCTGCTGGGCCTTGCGATAAAATACGCCTTCAAGGGTTTCACGGGCTACGTGGAGTATTTGGAGGCGCATGGGATGCTGCCCACACTGGGCAAAGCCGGCAAGGCCTTTGCCATCTCGGCGTTCATGAACCTGCAGTTCGGGCTGTTTCTGGTGCTGGCGCACCGCCTGCTGGACAACATCGGCGCGGGAAAAATGAACTGGAAGGGCCTGGACAAGAGCATACTTTCCCTGCTCTGGTTCTGGATCCCCGCCCACACCGTCACGTTCCTGCAGGCCGAGGACCTGCGCATCGGATTGGCGGCGCTGTGGTCGCTGGTTTTGGGCTTGATCCTGGGCCTTTTTAACCGGCGCTGATCCCCATTATATCTTTGTAGAATGACGCAGCAGAGGCAGCTGCCTTCGCCGCTCTTGTTCCCGGTGCTGCTGTGGTGCCTGGGAATCGGAGTGGCCAGATACGCCGGGCTGGCTGGCTGGCTTGCGTTATGCCTGGCTGGAGCTGGCATCGCCGGCGCTTTGTTGGATCGGAATCTGCGCGGATTTTTCCTGCTGCTGTTCTGCTTCTCCCTGGGCGCCCTGCGTTACGAAGCGGAGCAGAAACCTTCCCGGCTGGACCTCGTATTCGCCCGGCAAGACCACATTCAGCAGCCAGCGGAGTTTCTGGCCACCAAACTGCTTTCCCGGAGCGCCAGTCTCTACGAGATCCGCCTGCAACAACTGGCCGGGCTAAAGCTGCGCGAAACGCTGCTGCTCTTCAGCGAACGCAAACTGGAATTGGGACAAAGCTACTCCGCGCTGCTGGAGATCCTGCCGGGGAAACGGGATCCGGTGCTGGACACCTATCCGGCCAGGCATCGCGCCTATATCCGGCAAAACTTGAAGCAACTGGATTCCGCGCCCCGTTTCTTCCCCATCGCCAAATGGCGCGTTCGCCTGCTTACCGACCTGGACGCCAAGTTGGGAGAGCGTTCCGGCTTCGCCAAGGCCCTGCTGTTTTCGGATGTGGAAGGCAAGGGCGATTACAGGGAGGAACTCAGGCGCAGCGGGATGACTCATCTGATCGTAGTGAGCGGCTTGCATATCTGGTTCATCTACGGCATGTGCATGATAATCCTCAATGCTTTGCTCCCGAGGCGTTTATCGGAGCTAGTGTTTCTGGTGCTGATCACTTTCTACGCGGCCCTGAATCATTGGTCGTCCTCGGTGCTGCGCTCGATCCTGATGATCGGGCTGTACATCCTGGCACGCTGGCGCAGCATTCCGTTGGGCGGCGCGCAGCTGCTGGCGCTGAGCCTGCTGCTCATCACGCTGGCCGGCCCGTCCCAATTGTTCGATATCGGGCTGCAACTTTCCTACCTGAGCGTCGGCGTGATCCTGCTCGCCCTGCCCCATATCGCCTGGATCCGGGAAAAACACCTGCCTGCGGAACTGCTTCGGCTCAGGCTGTGCAAGCTGCTGGACCTCCTGCTGCTGAATCTGGCGGTGGGCCTGGCCATCATGCCCGTAACGCTTTACTATTTCGGCTCCGCCTCACTGAACGGCATTGTGGGCAACCTCTTGGGCATTCCCTTGACCGGGGTGCTGCTGGCCCTGGGCTTTATGATTCTCTTCTTGCCGGGCGGAAACCTGCTTTCCACGGCCTTCGCTGGCTCCTACGCATTGGTGCTGGAGCTGTTTGAAAAGTGGATGGCAGCGGTTGCCAAACTGCCCTTCTATCTGGGCGATACCTGGCTATCGGGATGGCAGTTGACGGGCTGCGCCATCCTGGTTTTGCTTGGCCTGTCCATGCTGAAACGCCTGAGGGTCAGCTGGCGGAACCTGCCCGTGGCAATACTGGGGCTGGCGCTGCTGTTCCTTCCATCTACGCTGCGCGAACAAAAGGGCGGGATCTATGTCTTCGATTGCGGGACGGCCGATTGCATCCTGGTAAACCTTGCCGACGGAACCAGGCTGCTTGTGGATAGCGGCCCGCTTTATCATGACGCGCAAAAAAGCTGGGCCGCGCGGAAACTGCTGCCCTGGCTGAAACGCAGACAGCCGGGCAAGTTGGACTGGATGGTGCTCACGCATCTGGACGCCGATCACTCCGGCGGTTTTCCCGATATCGCCGCTGCTTGGAAACCCCGGCATCTGATCGTTTCCGACGAAACCCTGAGCGATCCGAAGTGGCAGGAATGGCGGCAGGACGGTCTGCTGGCCGGCATCACCATCCACGCGGTGCGCGATACCGTCAGTTTCCAGCTGGCGGAAGCCCGGCTCAAATTTCTGCATCCGGACCGGGATTTTGTGCCGGATAGTTCCAACGCGGGCTCGCTGCTTTTTCGGCTGGACCACCAGGGGAAACGCTATCTCTTCGCCGGAGACGTGGACATTTCTGGCGAGCAATACCTACTGGACAAATATCCCGCGGAACTTAAAGCCGATTTCCTCAAAGCCGGGCATCATGGCAGCAGCAGTTCCAACAGCCGGGAATTCGTGCGCGCGGTCCAGCCCCGCGAAGTGTGGATCACGGCATCGGAGCGCAACCGCTGGGGCTTTCCGCATCCCGAAGCCCTGGCGGCATTCCGGCTCTACGCAAGCTCCATTCGCAGCACCGCTGGAGGCACAATCTACGTCCCCAGCGCACAAAAAGATTGACAGTTGTTGCAGTCCGCGACGGTGATGTTTGAAACATGCATTTTGAGGAGAGTCACAGATGACCGCGCAGATCAGCAAAGCCCTGGGCCTGCCCGCGATCTTCGATCTGATCGAGGCTCCGGGTGAATTCCTACCTGCCGTTAAGAAGCAGGAACTCCGCCGGCAAGGCCTGAAATTCACGGAAGTGAAAGGCCGCTACGCGAGCTTGGAGGGTTTGCTGGAACTGCTGCGCGTGAGCCCGGAGCAGCGGCGCGCTTTGCGCGAACTGCTGGCGGAACTTCCCCAACCAGCCCTGCCATCTGCCGGAAGCCACCAGAGCCTGGCCCAGCATGAACTTTTCCTGCTCAAGGAATTCCTCTACCACTACGGCAAACTGCTGGGTTTTTTGAGGCGGCAGGGCTGGATGGACCAATTCCTGCTGCCCGACCTCGGCCAGATCTTTGCCCTGCTGGATCCTGAGGGTTCCGGCCTGCCCGCTTTCCGCATTTCCGCGGCATATTCAGAGAAATTGGGCGATATCCTGGCCCAGCGCCTCGAACTGGGCAACAAACTGCAGCAGGCACGGGTGCAACTGTTGCAGGAAGCGCGCGGCGAACTGCAGATCCCGGAACTGATGGAAGAATTCACCATGTCGCGCACCAAGGTCGAGCTGGTGGAGCGGATCATGCATTCGCCGTTCTTTACGCTGAGATCGGAAAGCGTGGCCAACTTCAGTTTCCTCCTTGCCGACGACGAGCCCTGCCTGGAACTGAAGAAAAGACTGAGCCTGCTGGCGCAGCAGCAGGAAAAGGAAGAGGAGCGCGTCCTGAAAGACCTCTCGCGTCAGATCCTGGCCGCCTTGCCCGCTCTGCGCTCCGCGCTCCACATTCTGGAACAGGGCGCCTGGCTCTTTCTGCTGGCGGATTTCGCCCTCAACCACGATTGCTGCGTGCCCCAAATCACGCGCAAGAAAGTAATCCGGATCGAGGCGGCGGTGAACCTGCCCCTCAATCTGCATTTGGAAGCCCTGGGACGCCGTTACCAAAGCGTGGACTACGATTTTGACCAACCAGTGTCCTTGCTCACCGGCCCGAACATGGGCGGCAAATCCACAATCCTGCAAACCCTGGGCCAGCTGTGCTGGCTGGCGCGTTTGGGCATTCCGCTGCCTTGCCGCAAAGCCGAACTGCCCCTCTTTGACGATGTCTGGACCAATCAGGCGGACGCTACTGCCAGCCCCGACCTGAGCAGTTTCGGCAGGGAGGTGGTCTCTTTCACGGAAGCCATTCAGCAGGAGGGAAACACACTCTTCCTGCTGGATGAATTTGCCAGGGGGACCAATCCCGCGGAAGGCGAACTGCTGGCCTCGGCTGTTTTGCGCCACCTGGCCTCCACAGGCAGGGTCTGCATCGCCGCCACCCATTTCACCGCCCCAGCCTTGCTCGACGGTTTGGCGCACTACAGCATCAAAGGCCTGGATACCGCAGCCCCCGCCCTCGCTTCCAGGCTGCCGCTTAGCCCCACCCAGCGCCTCAAGGTGCTGAGCGAGGCCATGGATTACACCCTCGAGCGCCTTACGAAAAACCAGGCTCCGCCGCTCAGTGCGATCCGCGTGGCGCGCATTCTGGGCTTGCCGGAAGAAATACTCCACTACACGGAGCAGAAGGACACATGACACGCCTGAACATCAAGGAAGCCACCGAACTGACCCTGGAGATCGGACGCATCCTCTTGCAGAGCGGCGCCACGGCGAACAGGGTGGAATTGATGATGCACAAGGTCTGCACTAGTTTCGGCTATCCGCATACGGAATCTTATGTAACCCCCACGGGGATCTTCCTCTCCGTTTCGGACAACCGGGACCAGATCACCACCAGCATCAAGCGCATCGAAAACCGCCGCATCGACCTGGGCAAGATCACCCGGATCAGCCACATGGTGCACGATGTGGAAAAGGAGTTTTGCAAAGGCGGGATCTGCAGTTTGAACGCCGAACAATTCAAAGCCAAGCTGCAGCAGATAGAAAACGAAAAGCCTTATCCGAACTGGCTTACGATACTCTGCGGCGGCCTCACCAGCGGCTGTTTCTGCCTGCTTTTTGGCGGATCATGGGCGGAATTCGGCGTTGCTTACGCGGTCGGAGTGCTGGTCAGCCTCTCTCTGCGTTTCCTCGGCAAACTGCAGATCAACAACTTCCTGATGCATATTCTGGGCGCTGCTTTGGTGGTCTCTTTCGCAAAGTTGCTTGATCTCGTCGTGCCCGGCATCAAACTGGACAACATCATCATCGGCGGCATTATGCTGCTGGTGCCTGGACTGGCCTTTGTGAACGCCATCCGCGACACCATGAGCGGCGACCTTGTTTCCGGAACGGCCCGGGCTGTGGAAGCCCTGTTCCTGGCGGTGGGAATCGCGGCGGGAAGTGGCGTGATGCTGAAGCTTTGGGCTTTGTGGGGGTTCTGAGATGCAGCCGTTCGATCGCTTCACCCTGATGCAGTTTTTGTGGGCGGCCTTGTCCATCCTGGGTTTCTCCATCCGCGTCAACCTCAAAGGCTCCAAGATCCTGCTGTTGGCATTGGGCGGCGGGCTCAGCTGGGCGTTCTACCTCATTTTTCTCTATTACTCCGATTCCTTGCTCTATTCCATCTTCGGAGCGTCCATCCTGGTCTGCGCCTATTCGGAGATCGTGGCCCGCGCCGTCAAGGTGCCCGTATCCGTATTCGTGACCTGCGTGA
Source organism: Candidatus Cloacimonadota bacterium (assembly GCA_027318475.1). GTDB lineage: Bacteria > Cloacimonadota > Cloacimonadia > Cloacimonadales > Cloacimonadaceae > Syntrophosphaera. The sequence goes on from DAHVPC010000089.1 coordinate 6,078, forward strand.
TCATTCCACTGGTACCCGGAAGCAGCCTCTATTACGCGATGCAGGCTTATATCGCCGGCAATCACGCGGCGGCATCCGTGCACATCTACAAAGCGCTGCTGATCTCCGGAACCATCGCCATGGCGATCGCCGTGGTGAGCAGCGTCACCAACATCATCTACCGGTTGTTCAACCGGTTCTAGGAGTTTCCATTTATGTATAAATCAGCCAAGCAAAGCGGCCTCGAACAGCGCATCCTCAAGCAGTTGGAAGGGAAGCCGCTGAAGGCCGCGCAGCTGCTTTTTTCCGATCCCCAGCTACAAGCCATGCAGGAATACGCCAACATCGTCTCCATCAAGCGCCTCGGATTCAACGACCACGGCCCCGTGCACATGCGCAAGGCCACCCTCAACGCCATCAAGATGTTCAAACTGCTCAACGCCGCCGGCATCCAGATGAACCTGGAAAAAGAAGAGGCCGGAACAGCCGAAGACTCTCTGACGGGCGTGATCTTCGCTTCCCTGCTGCACGATCTGGGCATGTCCGTCGCCCGCCATTCGCATGAGATCATTTCCATCCAGCTCGCCACGCCTTATATCGACCGCATCCTGGACGCCATCCACGCCCCGGATGAGTATATGACCAAAACCGCCATCCGTTCCATCGCCATCGAAGGCATTTTCGGACACATGGCCACCAACCGCATCCACTCGCTGGAAGCCGGCCTGGTGCTCATCGGCGACGGATCGGACATGGAGAAGGGCCGCGCCCGCATACCCAGCATGCTTTCCAACGAGCCCCGCGTCGGCGACATCCATCGCACTTCGGCCGGCTCCATCCAGAAGGTCCGCATCCAGAAAGGCGAGGAAAAGCCCATCTCCATCACCGTGGAAATGAGCGCGTCGGTCGGTTTCTTCCAGGTGGAGGAAGTCTTTTTCCCCAAGATCAACATCAGCCCGGTCAAGCCCTATATCGAACTTTACGCCGGCGTCACCGACCGCGAGCTGCTGCGTTATCTGTAATCCTATGCCGCGCGCCAGAATAAAGACACCTGGATCCCAGGTCCCGATAGCCCCAGCCGGACCGGATCCTGAATTGCTCAAAGCCAGGATCAGGCAGGAACTGAGTTCCCTGTTCATCCAGAACGGCATCGCCGCGGAATTGGAAAGCCGCCTGCTGCAAGGATGTCAGTCGGCCCCAGAACAGGATGGCGGAGCAGAGGAATTCCTCCAGCATCATTTGCCCAAAGCCATCGAGGAATACTTCGCCGAACTGCGCCAGCACTGCCTGGCTTACACTCGCAGCCTGCTCAGAAGTTCGGAACGGGCTGAGGACCTGGTCCAGGAAGCCTTGCTGCGCCTGATCCGCGAGCCAAACCAGCTGCGGCATATCCAAGCCTGGTTGCGAAGAGTCATTTACAACCTGGTGGTGGAACAATACCGCCAGGACAAAGCCCAAAGCGAGTTCTTGCGCCATTTGCAGGCTGAAACTGGCGAATTGAACAAGTTGGCCAGCCTGATGGAACTTATGCCTGAGGATGGCGAGATCGGCGTCCTGCTGCCAGATCTGCTCACCAATCCAGAATTTCTGGCCTTGCAGCAAATGGCGCGCCAGCCCAATCTGCGCGCCTGGGCTAATGCCAACAAAGTAAGTTACGAGCAAGCCAAACAGCGCAGCAAGGAGCACAAACGCAACCTGCGGGCGGCCTGCCTGAGAAAACTCGGCTGGGTAAACACGCCCGACATCCTGGATTATCAGGACTACAAAGCCGTCCAACGCTACGTGCGCGAGCTGGTCCGGGCTGGCCAAAAAGCAGCGCGGGGCCAGGTTCCCCAAGGCCGGTTCAAGCAGTTTCAACCGGAATTGGAAAACTGCTTTCGAGGATTTGAAAAGCTGCACAATTGGGACATCAGAGATCTGGGCGCTTCCCGTTACAAACTATATGTGGTGGGCATCACAAGTTCCAACATCCCGCTTCTGCTCAATATCGCAATCCATTTTTCAGAGAGCCGCAGGATCATCACGGAGAAGATAGGGAGGAATGAAATGCTGGGCCGGCTGGAACTTCCGCCCGGATTTCGTGTTCCCATGGACAAGGGAAAGTGCCTGCTGTCACGGCAACAATTGGAAGACATGATCAGGCCGATCCAAAAAACATAGTCAATTCGATCCCCCATTCCCCTCAAAAAAACGTCTCTATCATAAAAGGCTGATTTCAGCCGGAAAGAAAAGTGGAGACACTATGCTAAGATCAAAGACCCTTCCGCTCTGCGCGCTGCTGCTGGCAATCGGTACCGCGACGCACGCCTCGATAACAATGAAAAGGATCTATCCGTCCACCTTTTGCTAGACGCCCACTCCAATAGCCGGGGGCTGCCTCCCACCCGAATGGAAAATGAGCCCGTGCTTCCTGGCGTCACGGCGTCAATCACTCCTTAATCAAGCGTCAATCAAGCGTTAATAATTAACGCTTGATTGACGCTTGATTAAGACTTGATTAAGGCTAACCC
>DAHVPC010000008.1:0-10403 GCA_027318475.1 Candidatus Cloacimonadota bacterium
AAGCAGGGTTAACTCGTTGATATTCATGGCGGTTGATATGGTCATTTCACTTGGGCTCCCTGAGCGGTATTTCTTGATCTCTGCCGTTAGTCATCGGGGCGTAATTTGGCAAATTCACAAATTCACCAAATTCACGCCCCTTCAGCCCCCGGCCGGGGTGGTGGCGGTAAGGTGAAATATAGGGAGGGGTATAAGGGTATATTTGATAAAAAATACATATAATTATATATATCTAAGATACTCATAAGTAGTATTAGAAGAATAACAAGACTGTCACATTATGGACAAATTCACTGGTGGCCAGGCGCAGCAGTTGGGGGGCTGAAGGGGCGTGAATTTGGTGAATTTGTGAATTTGCCATTTCAGCCCACCTTCCCCTTGCCGAAGATAGCGTCTGCCAAGTCCTGCTGTTTATGCTCGCAGTCCAGTTCCTCCGGAACCGGCGCTGGCGCAGGCAAGGCCATCAAGCAGGGGTGCTTGGGAACAATAATTGCTTTATCTGGAACAGCAGTTTGTCCCCGGTCGCTGGAAAACGCCGGCGATTTTCCTTGACAAGATTGAGGATGGGGACAAAGTGGTAATATGAGGTCGAAATGAAAAGATCGATACTGCTGATTAGCGCCATGCTCAGCCTTTGTTTGGGGGCTGGCGCGCTGACCATATACGAAATTCAATACACCAGTTCCCGGGGTGTGGATAATTCTTTCCCTTCGCCTTATCTGGGAAAAGTGGTGTCAGTTGAAGGCGTGGTCACAGCCGCCGGCTACCGCAATTCCGGATTCTTCCTTTCGGAGAATGTGAGCGGAGCCTGGCGGGGCATTTTCGTGCAAACCAACTCCTACACGCCCTCCGTGGGCAGTTATGTGCGCCTGACCGGCGAAGTGGCTGAAACCTACGGCATGACCTGCCTGCAGGACATCCGCAACTACCGCGTCCTGGACCGCAACCGCCCCCTGCCCAAACCGGTCATCATCAGCACCGGCCAGCTGGAAAATCCGCACGAAGCCGAAGCCTATGAAGGCGTTTACGCCCGTTTGATCAATTCCTCGGTTTCCAGCGCCAAATCCGCCAGCGGCAAGTTCATGGTCACCGACGGCAGCGGCCAATGCAGGATCACCCTCGGCGCCTTCGGAGCCAAGCCCGCGCAGTCTCCCGCGGCGGGAACGCAATACGCCCAGATCGCCGGGATCGTCACCTTCGGCTACGGCGAATACAACCTGAATCCTTTCTCTGCTTCCGATCTGCAGATACAACAGCCGGTTTCCACCCAGAACCGCAGTTGGGGCAAGATCAAGTCGATTTATAAATAAAACACCCTAAGGAGCGACAATCATGAAGAAGTTTTTCAAAACGGCCCTGGTACTTGGCGGAACGGCTCTGGCTGCCCATTTTGGCATGAAGGCTTACAAACGCATCAACGGCATCGTGAAACTTTCCAAATCCCTGCCCGAATTCCTGAACAACGTTTACGGCGCCAAGCCCAAACTGTCGATCAACCGCACCTTCAACGCCATGAACATCAAAGCCGGCTTCCCTCAGGAAATCCTGGATAAACACACCGATATCGAAACGACCATCCGCGAGTACATCGACGATTTCTATCCCGAACTGACCAAATGCGCGGTGGAGATCGAAGTCCACGCCAAAAAAGCCGAGGAAGAAGCCGAACCGGCCGGGGAAGAGGAAGAGGAAGGATAATCCCGTTCACATACTGAAACTGCCCATATAACTGATATTGCCCGTGTCCTTGCGACGCGGGTTTTTCTTTGCCCTGTAAGTTCAATCTCCCTTTACCTAATCGCTCTGTTCCTCTGTCCCTCTGTTTTGAAGAATCTTTGCTCTGCTGTTCTCCGCTTTCCTCTGTGGTAACAAACCGCGGCGCTTTTGTAACATAGGATTGCATCCTGTTGTGTCCGGCGGATTGCATCGGCAGGACAATTCATAGCAGGAAGAAGCGACCAAAGGACAGAGTCCTTCGGCCACAACAGTTTGAAAAACTATGTTACGGAGGCTCTGTGTTTGAACCGCCGAAAGGCAGTGTTCCGGCCATTTGGAGCACTTCCTCTATCAGTAGTAGAGGTCCCTCTTCCCCGCCTTCATCTCCGCCAGTTTTTCCTGCACGGATTGGCGCATGTTAGCATCCCCGATCTTGGCGGTCTCGTTGGCGATCAGTTCCAAACCGGCCTGCAGGGTCCGCTCGGAAGAAAAATCGTAAAGGTACTCGGCGAAGGTCAACAGGGCGTTGGGCGTGCAAAAACGCTTGACGAAGCCGGGAATGGCAAACTCCATGAAGTGTTCGCCGGTGCGTCCGGCGCGGTAGCAACTGGTGCAGAAGGAAGGGATGTAGCCGCTTTTCGCCAGTTCAAAGATCACGTCGTCGAGGCTGCGGGTGTCGCCCAGCACGAACTGGCTTTTCTTCCGGGATTCCTCGTCATGGGAGGAATAATCGCCCACTCCGATGCTCGAGCCGGCGTCGATCTGGGAAATGCCGTAACGCAGGACTTCGTCGCGAACCGCCACGGGTTCGCGCGCCGTGAGGATCATGCCGGTGTAGGGCACGCTGAGGCGGATCACCGCCACCAGATGCTTGAAATCGTCATCGGAGACCTGATGGGGCGGACGGTCGGCAAATTCCGTGCCGTTGGCGGGTTCGATGCGCGGGAAGGAGATGGTGTGCGGCCCCACGCCGAAAGTCTCCTCCAGATGAATGGTGTGGTAGAGCAGGCCCAGCACCTCGAATTTCCAGTCGTAGAGGCCGAACAGGACACCGAGGCCCACGTCGTCGCACCCGGCTTTCATGGCGCGGTCAAGTCCGTCCAGGCGCCAGAGGAAACTGCTCTTGGGGCCGCGGGGGTGCAGTTTGCCGTAGGTTTCCTCGTGATAGGTCTCCTGAAAGATCTGGTAGGTGCCGATCCCCACGGATTTGACCGTGCGGAAACCCTCGATGTCCAAAGGCGCGGCGTTGATGTTCACCCTTCTGATCTCGCCCTTCTTATATTTGGTGTCGTAGACCGTTTGCACCGTTCCCGCGATGAATTCCGGCGAATACATGGGATGCTCGCCATACACCATGATCAGGCGTTTATGCCCGGCTTCCACCAGGGATTGGGTCTCACGCACCAGTTGTTCCTGGCTGAGCGTGGCGCGCAGGCATTCCGCGTTGGAGATGCGGAAACCGCAATAGACGCAGTCGTTGACGCATTCATTGCCCACATACAAAGGCGCGAAGAGCACGATGCGGTTCCCGTAGATGCGCTCCTTCAGTTCATGCGCGCCGGCCAGGATCAGTTGTTTCAGTTCGGGATCGGTCACGTTGAGCAGGGCGGCGGTTTCTTCCGGCTCCAGCCTGTTTTTGTCCAGGGACTTGGCGATGATTTCCCGGATGCGGGATTCCGGTATATGGCTCTGCTGGCTGATCAGGGACTCGATCTTGCCAGTGGGGATAAAGGATTTTACGCCTTCGACGCTGATCTTCATGGGTTCTCCTGTGCTTATATCTTTAATGTTATTGTCTTTACTCGAACGGAGGGGATTTGGCCCAGTTTTCCGGAGAACGCGCCCAATTGGTCCAGATCCAGTTCCATCACCAGAAAGATGACGGATACATCCTTGTCCCGCATGGGATAACCCACGCGCAGCAAGATGTGCTGGGCGTAGAGATGCAGGAGGTCGGACACGGGATTGAAGGCGCGGGCGATATCGTCCACCAGGATCGTGACCACATGGCGTTTCTGTTCCATAAACAAAGTTCCCCGGCAAGTTTGGATTGGCGAGGGGGAATATGCCGGTTCCGAGGTGAAAACAAGGTTTCCACCCTTGATGCCGGAGCGTATCCCTCATCGCAGGTTAGTTGCCGTAGGCAAATTTTTGCAAACCCGTGATTCTGGCAAGCGATAATTTTGCCTTGACAGATCGGGCCTGGTTTCAAGAATGACATCTTCTATACTAATTTGTTTATTTGCAATCGTTTACTTGGAACACAAGATGAGAAAGACAATCATTTTATCGATAATCGGGGCGCTATTCTGGGGGATCGTCGGAGCGGTTCCGTTCACCTGGTTTTCCCAGGGGGACAGCCGGTGGGATAAAACCCGGCTGGGCAACGGACGCGATTCCATCGGCAACAGCGGCTGTGTGCTGAGTTGCCTCTCCATGCTGCTCAACGCCGAAGCATCCAATCCGCGCGTGACACCGGACCGGCTGAACGACTGGCTGCGCAAGAACGGCGGCTATGCCGGCAACCTGATGCGCTGGCAAGTTCCCGGGCAGATCGACGGCAGCGGACCTGGCTTGGAATTGGTGAGCCAGATCAACAAGGGCAACGACTGGAAATACCTGAGCGAGGAGCTGGACAAGGGGCACAAGGTCATCGTCAAGGTCAGCGGCCGCAGCAGCCATTGGGTGTTGGTGGTGGACCGCGACGGCCCTTATGACCAGGCTTCCTCCTATATCATCAATGATCCCGGCACCGATTACTACGTGCAGCGCACCCTGGCGTATTTCGGCGGTTTCAAGGCCGCCCGGTCCTATTCCGGAAACTGGCTGGACGAACAGGCTTTCGACCTGGGTTCCCAAATCTACATCGTCCCCATCTCAACCGACGAGATCTTCCTCTACGAACTCAGCAAACTGCCCATCCCCGCGGATGTCTTTGTGACCCTGGAAAACAAGCTTCAGGTGGGGATCACCGGGTATTTCCTGCTGGGGCTGTTCGACCAAAACAACAACTTCCTCCGCACCATCGATTATGAGTATGCCTCCTTGGGACCGAAGGAAAACCTCGACCTGATCTACGAAATGGCCGATATCACCCCGCTCAACGAACAGGGCTGCGACCTGCGGATCATTTACAGCAAGCACTTCAGCGACGTTCCTTCGCTCAACGAAGCCCTCGCCCTGCCCAGCAAAGGTCTGGCAAACTCCACCAACTCCACGGAACTGCCTCTGGATTGACACGCCAGCCTGACTTTCCACCTAACTCCCCCTCCCCGTTTTCTCTTCTTGCATTCTTAATCTCGCATCCCATCTGACACATCCACCCCGCTATCATTGCGCCATCACTGCGCCATCACTGCGGGCTTCACCCGCAATGACCGCGCACTAACCGCGCGATGATCACGGGAGCGATGCCGTTTATATGGCGCATATCTTTACATTGCAGATGCTTATCTGGATTTGGTGAAGAGTGGGTGACGCAAACAGCCGGCTCGTGTGGCATCGGGAACCAGAAATCTGCCGAAAGTGATTTTGGCCTGGTAATCTTACGCACTGACAGATAGTGATTTAGCCTATGATCCAAGAGAATCTGCCGAAAAGACTTGACGGGAAAGGGGGTATGGAAAAAATTCCACAATAGACTACAAAATCAACAGAGTAAAAAGGGGGTTCAGTGAACAATTATTTCATGGAAACCCATCATCATGAATGGATTCTGACCAACCGCCGGGGTTCCTATGCCCTGGGCACCGGCAACCTGATCAACCAGCGCAAGTACCACGGGCTGCTGATCGCCGGCAACGAACAATTCCAGCGCTTCCATCTGGTGGCGGGAATCGAGGAAAAGGTGGAATGGCGCGGCCACACGGTTCATCTGGACAGCAACAATTACAGCAACTGCATTTACCCGGAAGGCTTCCTCTACCTGGTGAAATCATGGCTGCGGCCCTACCCGGTGTTTTTATATTCCGCCCTGCCCCACCAGAATGAGATCCTGGTACGCAAGGAGATCATGCTCGACGCCCAAACCAACACGGTATTGGTAAAATATATGAATTTGGGGCATCACCCCCTGCGCTTCACCCTGCATCCGAAGTTCACCATGATCTTGCATCACGAAGTGAATCAGCCGGGATCTCTGGATCACCAGGCCTTCGACACGGCCTGCGCCAATGAACCGGACGGCGCCACGTTTTACGCCAGGCGGCAGGATAATGGCCTTGGGGTGTTCGGATACCTTTCCGAAGGGGAAGTGACCCCCGACCGCTATACCTACTACAATGTTTTCTACCCCTGGGAAGTGATGAGCGGATACCCCGGCATCGCCGACCAGATCAGCCTGTTTGAACTGAATTTCAGTCTGAAGCCTGGCGCTGCCTGCAGTTTGCTCTTTTCCGACCAGCCCATCGAGGAGCCCCAGAAGGCCGTAGCCCGCATCCAGCGGCGCTATTCCACCCTGCCCAAACCAAAGGATTATCCTGCCAGGGCGGATGTGGACGACACCCTGCTGGGCAACCTGGAATACGAAGACAACCTGCTGTACAAGTATCCGCAGTACCTGAAACTGCTGGAATTCGCCTTGGACGATTTTGTCTCCAACGAAGACATCGTCGCCGGATATCCTTTTTACGGGGTCTGGGGACGGGACACGATGTTCGTGCTCAACGCCATGCTCCACAACCCCAAAAAGATCAAGACCGTGGAGAAGATCCTGCTCAAATACAGCAGCCAACTGCAAAGCGGCCTGATCCCCAACATGCTGCAGGAATCCGGCCGGGAAGCAAACTACGACACGATCGACGCCACACTGTGGTTTGTGATCCTGCTGTGGAAACTGGGTAAAGCCAAGGATACCGCCACTTTCTGGAAGAAGATCCTGCACATCAGCGAAGAGGTCCTGAACGGAATCCTCACCAATGTCCGCTATCCTTTCTTCGTGCGAGAGGACGGCCTGATCGAACTGAAAGAGGAGTTTGCCCACGCCACCTGGATGGATGTGCGCATCGACGGCAAGGCCGTGACGCCGCGCAACGGCGCTCCTGTGGAGATCAACGCCCTGTGGTACAACGCCATCTGCAGCTATCTGGACATGGTGGAAGCGCTCAACCGGGACTCCAAGAAACCAATCCAACCCCAGCCACAGCTGCAGGAACTGCAAGGGCTGGTCCGCGCTTCGTTCCAGAAATTCTGGACGGGCGACTACCTTGCCGACCGCCTGCTGGGCGACAGACAGGTGGCGGAGATCAGGCCCAATGCCCTGATCGCGCTTTCCCTGCCCTTCGAGATCGTGGACCGCGACAAAATGGAGGCTGTCTGGCAGCGCGCCTGCTCCGAGCTTTACACACCCTATGGCATCCGCACTCTGAGCCCGCGCGACCACCGCTTTCGCAAAAAGTATTACGGCACGCAGCGCGAACGCGACCTTTCCTATCACAACGGCAGCGTCTGGGCCTGGTTGCTGGGAGCCTTTTGCGGCCTGTATTTGAAGATCCAGCGCGGCAAACAGCCCGATGCAGAGATCGCCAACAAACTCGGCGAATTCATCGGAACTTTCCGCAGCAGCTTCATGCGCGGGCACATTGCTTCCCTTGCCGAAGTTTGGGACGGCGACAGCCCCCACTTCCCCAAAGGCGCTCCAGCCCAGGCGATCAGCGTGGCAGCGCTTTACAACATCGAAACTTTTATCGCCTCGATCAAGGAGTAGGAAATGAAGATCCTGATGTTTACCTGGGAATTTCCGCCCCTGATTTCCGGCGGTTTGGGCATGGCCTGCTACGGTATGGTCAAAGCCTTGCTGGCTCTGGGGATCAAGATCGACCTCGTGCTGCCCACCAAGGAAATGGTGTATTTCCCACTGCGTGAGGAAAGCGACGCGGACACCCTTCCGGCCGTGTTTCTGGACACTACGATGCAAACCGAATATCTCAGCCAGCGCTTCGTCAACTTGCACGAGCGGCTGGATTACATCGGCATCAGCGGGCGTCCGGAATCATACCTGCAACTGAACGAACTGCAGAAATACATGGCCGCGGTGCAGAAACAGACCTGGTTCTCGGAATCCGTGACCGGGGAAGAACACCAGATCTGGGACGACATGACGGCCCATCTCATCGGCGAGGAAGACCTGATCAAGAAGGTGCAGGAATACACCTTGCGGGCCGAACGCTTCGCCCGCGAACTGGATTACAACCTCATCCACGCGCACGACTGGCTTACCTATCCCTCGGGAATGTTGGCCCGGAAGATCTCCCAAAAACCGCTCGTGGTGCACATCCACGCAACGGAATTCGACCGCGCCGGAGGTCCCGGCGACGAACGCGTCCATAAGATCGAGCATGCCGGAATGATGTATGCCGACTTGGTGATCGCGGTATCGCAATACACGGCGCAGATGATCATGTCCCGCTACCGGATCGACACCGCCAAGATCCGCATTGTGCATAACGCTTTCGCCCTTTCCGACGACACTGTGCTTTCCAAGAAACGCCTGTTCCGGGGTCCCACGGTCCTCTTCCTGGGCAGGATCACGCTGCAGAAAGGGCCGGATTATTACCTGGACGTGGCGGAACGCGTGCTGAAGGTCCATCCCGAAGCGCGCTTCATCATGGCCGGCACTGGCGACATGGCGCGCGGCCTGCTGCGCAAGTCGGCCTCCAAGCGCCTGCAAAACAAGTTTCTGTTCACGGGATTCCTGGACCGCGCCCAGGTCGAGGAAATCTTGCGTGCTTCCGACATCTATGTCCTGCCCTCGGTTTCCGAGCCTTTCGGTATTTCCCCGCTGGAGGCCATGGCGTTTGGCCTGACCTCGATCATCTCCAAGCAGTCAGGGGTTTCCGAGGTGGTGCACAATGCCTTTAAAATCGACTATTGGGACGTCGACCTCATGGCCAACACGATCAACCATCTGATCGAGCATCCCGAACAATGCGTCAAAGTGGGCATTGAAGGCATGCATGAAGTGAACAAGATCCACTGGAACGAAGCCGCGGAAAAGATCCGGGAGATCTATTCCGCAGTTTTGGCGGCGTTCATAAAAAGAAATTCCTGACAGGATAAAGTATGCTGAACATCGTATTCTATTTCCAGGTGCACCAACCCTTCCGTCTCAGGCACATCAACGTTTTGGACATCGGCAAGCAGACCGATTACTTCGACGAACGCCTGAACCGCCAGGTGATGCAGAAAGTGGCGGAAAAATGCTATCTGCCCACCAACAAACTGCTGCTTTCACTGATCCAGAAACTGGAAGGCCGGTTCAAGATCGCCTACTCCATCACCGGAACCGCCATCGAGCAGTTCAAACTCTATAGCCCGGAGACGCTCGATTCCTTCAAAGCGCTTGTGGATACCGGCTGCGTGGAACTTTTGGGCGAAACCTATTACCATTCCCTGGCCTACCTCTTCGACACCAACGAGTTTCTGGAGCAGGTGGACATGCACAGGAAACTGATGCAGGACGAGTTTGGCTATTATACCGAAACCTTCCGCAATACCGAGCTGATCTACCAGGACAGCTTATCCGACCTGGTGTATGAGATCGAAGGTTTCAAGACCATCATCACGGAAGGCGTGGAACGCATCCTGCAATGGCGGACGCCCCTTTACGCCTACAAAAACTACTCCAAAGACATCAATCTGCTGCTTAAATATTACCAGCTCTCGGACGACATCGCCTTCCGCTTTTCCAACAAGGAATGGCCGGAATATCCCCTCACCGTGGACAAATTCGTCAACTGGATTGACCACCTCACACTCAGCGAAACCGAGGGGCGGAACCAGTTCCTGAACCTCTTCATGGACTATGAGACCTTTGGCGAACACCAGTGGGCGGAATCCGGGATCTTCGACTTCATGCAGCATTTCCCCGCCGAAGTACTCAAGCGTCCACATTTGGGATTCGCCAATCCCAAGGACACCTTCACCCTGTCCAACTACCAGCAGGAAGGGCTGTCGTTCCCGGAACCCGTTTCCTGGGCCGACGAACAGCGCGACCTCACCGCCTGGCTGGAAAACGACATGCAGCGAAACGCCGCCGACACTCTCTACCGCCTGCTGAACGAGACCAAGCAGAAAGGCGATCCGGCGCTGCTGGAAATGGCGCGCAAACTGAGCACCTCCGACCATTTTTACTACATGTGCACCAAGTATTTCCAAGACGGCGACGTCCACAAATATTTCTCGCCCTACGACTCGCCAGACCAGGCTTACATCTACTTCATCAGCGCCCTGGCGGACCTGGAAGAGCGTTTGCACTAGGCAGGTTCCGCGATGAAAGGCAAAGTAATCATCCTAGAAGACGATGTCGCTCTTGCCGGCCAGATCTCCAAGGGGCTCCAGAAGCACGATTACTCGGTCTTGCATCACACCAATTCCGATTCCTTCTTCCAGGAGTTACGGGTATTCGCGCCTGACGTGATACTGCTGGACGCCCTTCTGGCAGGAAGCCGCCTGACGGGTTTGCAGGTCTTGAAATACCTGCGCGACAACCTGGATTTCAACTACAAAGTGATCGTTATCTCTTCCGCAGCCAATGCCCAAATGGTCAGCCAGATCCGCGAGCTCGGCGCCTACCACTTCATCGAAAAGGGGGCGTCCTTCAGCCTGAGCCAACTGCTGCTGCATATCGACAACGCGGTATCGCTGAAGCGGCAGGAAGAGCAGAACCTGGGCCTGCAGATCGAATATCT
>DAHVPC010000008.1:10698-16674 GCA_027318475.1 Candidatus Cloacimonadota bacterium
TTCTTCGAGATCTGCTCCGAAGGCCTGCTTTTTCTGGACGAGATCACCAACCTGTCGCTGCAAGCCCAGGCCAAGATCCTGCGCGCCATCGAGAACAAAGAGATCCAAGTGGTGGGCGGCTCTTTGAAGAAGGTCAACACCCGCCTGATCTTCACCTCCAATGCGGATCTGAAAGCGTTCTCCGACACCTCCAGATTCCGCAAGGACTTCTTTTACCGCATCGAGGGCAACGTCATCTCGATCCCGCCGCTGCGTGAACGGGACGACGACATCCTGCTCCTGATGAGCTTTTTCTTCACCAACTACGCCAACTTTTACCGTTTCCGGATCCAGGTGGACTTGAAGGCCCTGAAGGATGAACTCCTTTCCTACAACTGGCCAGGGAATGTCCGCGAATTGAAGAACTTCTGCAAATACATCAGCATCAACGAACGCGAGATCAACAGCCGCACCATTCTCAAGCATCTCCACAGCAAGATGATCCAGCGTCCGGGCAGCAGCGCGCAGGGCATGGAAAAGTACTTCATCATCTCCAATATCCGGGATAGCGCGGCCGCCTTCGAACGCGATTATATCAAGCATTTCCTGGCTCAAAACGATTGGCTGGTGAGCAAGACCGCGCATGCCATCGGAATTGAACGGACCACGCTCTACAAAAAGATGAAAGCCCTGGGCATCAAGATCCTGCCCGAGGAACAGAATTGAGGAAGAACCTGGGTTTGAAGATCGTGGCCCTGTGCGTGGCTGTGGTCATCTGGATCCAAGTAGCCCTGATGGCCGACCACCAAAGCAGGGTCAGCCTCGATCTCAAACTGAACGACCTCGCTCCGGAAGATTCGCTGCTGGCCGCTCTGCGCAAGATTCCCTGCATGGTGCAAGGCCGGGGTTTGGACATCATCAAGCTCCAATTCTCCCGCGCCTCGATCGTCATGAACGCGGCCGACCTGCGCGAACGGAACTACAAAGCCTTTGAGGCTGTGAACCTGCCCGCCAACCTGAATCTGGCCATTGTCAGCATCGATCCGGCCTATTCACCACGATTGCAGGGATTGGCTGGCAAGCCTGACGGAGAGGGCGTCCCCGTCCGTAAAGGCAAAAAGGATACCCCGCCCAGACCTGAGCTGCCAGATCCCGCCGACCCTCTCAATACGCTTGTCCTGACCAACATCCCCATTTCCGGCCCGCCTGAACTGCGCTATTTCCCGGCCGTGGTGACCATAAAAGTGCGGGGTAAATCCTCCCATCTGGCTTCCCTGCCCAAAGGAATCAGCGTGACGGTTTCCGGCAATCCAGACGCCCGGGGATTATACAGCCTGACTGCGCAAACACCGGAAGGCGTGACCTTGCAGGACATCACCCCCAAGCAAGTCCGCCTCTGGAAATGATGCCGTGCCCAAATAGATCAAGTGGAACGGCGTCCGCTTCGCGAGCGTGATCCATGAGCGAAACCTCACCTCTGCTGCTGGCTTTCGAATCTTCCTGCGACGACACTTCCGTGGCGATCGTGGATGCCAATTACCGCGTGCTCTGCAATCTCATTTCCTCCCAGCCGGAACACACGGAGTTTGGCGGCGTGCTGCCGGAACTCGCATCCCGCCTCCATATGAAGAACATCCTCTACCTCACTCAGCGAGCGCTTAGGGAAACCGGCCTGGCTCCGCAAGACTTCTCGGCGTTGGCGGTGTCGGTGAATCCCGGATTGATCGGCTCCCTGATCGTGGGGCTCTCTTTCGCCAAAAGCCTGGCCTGGAGCTGGCAAAAACCCCTCATCACCGTAAACCACATGCTCGCGCATATCTTCGCCAATTTCCTCGAGCATCCGGATATCCAGGCGCCCTTCCTCGCTTTGGTGGTATCCGGAGGACACACGGAACTGGTGCTGTTCCACGACCTCACCCATTTCGAGATCCTGGGCAAAACGCTGGACGACGCTGCCGGCGAGACCTTCGACAAAACCGCCAAACTCCTTGGCCTGGGCTATCCCGGCGGGCCTGCCATGGACGCCTTGTCCACGCAGGGCGATCCGGGTTTCTTTGCCTTCCCCAGAGGCCTGAAACGCAAAGGGGACCTCAATTTCAGCTACAGCGGGCTCAAAACCGCGGTTCTGGAATACTTGAGCAGGCAAGGCGCGGAGTACATCGCCGCCCACAAGGCCGATATCGCCGCCTCAATCCAGCAGGCGATCATCGATCCGCTCATCGCCAAGACCTGCGCCTGCGCCAAACAAAACCAGATCAAGTCCATCCTTCTGGCTGGCGGAGTGGCCGCCAATTCAGCGCTCCGAACCCAGCTTGCCGCCCAGGCCGCCTCGATCCAGGCCCGCGTGTATCATCCCTCCCTAAGCCTCTGCGTGGACAACGCCGCCATGGTCGCTGCCGCCGCCATTCCCAAACTTTTAGCTGGAGCTTTTGCAACCCTGGACGTCAACGCCTCTTCCGCCAAAGGCACCAGAATCCTCTAAGCCACCCACCATCCCCCACTTACACCGCAGGACAGCAGCCAGCCCAATTCCAGACCATCCGGCATAAATGGCTGTTGGGCGGGATTTGATAGTCCCGGCCAAGGCTGATGACCACCAGGGCTGGCCGTGTTGCCCGGCTGGTTTCCGGAAGTGACCCATCAAACCGGCCTGAGGGCTGGCCCGCTTGCCTCTTTATTACCACCCGAACACCTCCCGCCAAATCAAGGGGAGGCCATAGGGTGGCGATCAGATGGTAAAGGAGCCAGCCTTGAGGACGGAATGAAAAAAAGGTTCCTGAAACACGGCTGCATTCCAGGAACCAAATGAATCCGGGCAGGAAACTCCCGCCCGGAAGGATTATCCGCGGCAGCTACTTCATCAGTATCGCCTTGCGGGTGAAGTTGTAATGGGGCGATTCCAGGCGGATGAAATAGAGTCCGGAGGAAACGCGCCGGTTCTGAGCGTCGTTGCCATCCCAAATGATGCGATGCGTTCCGGCGTTGAGATTGTCGTTGACCAGGCGTTTCACCAGCTGGCCCTTGACGTTGTAAACGCTCAGTTGCACCGCTCCGGCATCTTTGAGGTCAAACATGACCGTGGTGCTGGGGTTGAAGGGATTGGGATAGTTTTGGTAGAGTTTCGAAACCAGCGGCGGGGTTTGGGGGTCTTCGCCGGCAACGATGGGGAACGTGAAGTCCACCGGTTGGGAACTGACGCTTTCGCCTCCGTCATAAACCACCACCACGTAGTAATGATAGGTCCCGGGCAGCGAGAGCAGTTCAGAATAGCCAGGCTCCGTAAGGATCCCTTGCAATTCGTAGGCTCCGGCATTTACGCGGCGGTACACCTTGTAACTGACCACGGGGAACAGAGGCTCCACCGGCGCGGTCCATCCAAGCGTGAGCAGGGAATCCGGTGTCACGGTCCAATCCAGTTGACCCAGCGGGGTGAACCAGCCGAGGTTGAAATCGTGCACGACCAGCGGGCTCGTGGTGCTAAGGTTGACGGGGAAGAACTCCGAGGCCAGATATCCCGGCGCGGAAGCTGTGACGTTGTGGGTCCCGGTGGGAAGGTACAATACATAGGAGCCGGCGGCATCAGGCTGCGTGGAGATCGCGTTGGCGTTCTTGATTATCACCTGGCTCATGTCGATGGCGGGATTGGAGGAAGTCACGATTCCGTTCATCTTACCCGCAAAAGGTACGAATCCGGTTGTCTGAACGTCGTCGATATACCAGCCCTGGCCCTGGATCATATTGTCCGCCGCGAATGTCCAACGGAAACGGACGTTCTGGTTGGGATAGTTGCTCAGATTGAAGCGCGCTTGCACCCAGCCTCCGCTTGTGCCGGCATAACCCGGTCCGTTCAGGGCGGATACTGTTTGCTGGGTGTAGCCGTTCTCCGGAGTCAGCATGAACCAGGATGATCCGTTGTTGGTGGAGATCTTGACGTTTCCGCCGTCGTAATTGAGTTCGGTATCGAACCAGTGCCAGAATTCCAACACGAAATTGGAGCCAATGTAAACCGAGGGCGAGGTCAAGGTCCAGTTCACATTGTTGGGATACTGCTGGTTGAGCAGGGTACCCCAAACCTTGGTGCCGGAATGAGCTCCGGCAGTGGCATCGGTTCCCCATTCCCAGCCGTTGCCGGTGGGAGCGCAAACGAAGGAGCCGTTGGAGTTTTCAAAATCCTCCATCATGCCGGTGGTCCCCACGTTAAAGAGCAGTTGCTCGTTATGCGCGGCGATCTGATCGCCCAGATAGGTGAGGTAGAAGGTGATGTTGTTGCCCACGATCACGTTTGGCGAGAGCGTTATCTCGTAAACCGCCTGGCAGGTGGTGGCAGCCGGGATTTCGGGTATCAACTGCTGCGGGTTGCCGATGGTGACATCCTCGCTGAGGCAGGTGATGTTGCTGGTGAGGTTGTATGTGCCGATGTCGCTGGTGTTCGAATAATTGACGATCAGGCTGAAGGTTTCGCCGGGATCTGCCAATCCGTTGATGTTTCCGCTCAAGTCATTGAGATATACTCCGCTGATCTCCAGCGAGGGCTTTTTGATCGTCAGGCTCATGGGGTAAGTCCAGTCGTTGCCGGCAATGGTGACGGCGAACTCGATGGGAATGACCAGGTTGTCGGCACAGTCCGGTGAAGCGGTGACGGTGATGGGGAAGTTATTCACGGCGGTACCGCTGCCAGCGATGTCCGGATAGGTACTCTGGGAGTTTTGGACGGTCAGGAAAGGGCTGACCGTGGAGGCGGTGATGTTGACGTTGGTGGCTGGATTGAGGCCGAGATTGTTCAGCCGGAGTCCGATTTCGGCAGTTTCGCCCGGTTCCAGCCAGGCATTGCCATTGGCGTCGTTGAGGATCATCTCCCCCACCACCAGATGCGCGCTTTGATGCAGGATGGGCACCGTGGTGATGAGCAGGGCCTTGTTGTTGCCCAAAGGTTGCGCAGCTTGGGGATACTGGTTGTTGAAGGTATACTCCAGGCCACGGGTGTTGGTCTCGTCGCGGATCCCGATACTGCAGTAGTTTCCGTGCATTGGAGAGTAGCCGCCGCCGCCGACATCCACGTTGTTGAAGACCTTGTATTGCATCTTGATCATGCCGTCGCCCATACTGGTGGGATGAAACAGCGGATCGTAGAAGATCACCTGGAAGGTCTCTTCGGAGGTGCGGTTATAGCCGTTCTTGAGGTTGTTGTATTGGATGATCAGCATGTGCTGGTTGGCATCGTAATAGCGATAAATCCCGCCTCCTGATAGGATTACAAGGTCATCCCAGAAAGGCGCGATCATCGGCGAAGGGCCTTGCCCGCCAGGCATCCGGCCATTGCGGAATTCGGCTTCTCCAGTTACGCCCAGGGCGATAAATCCGTTCACGCAAACCGTGATCTGGTTGTAATCCACGCCGTAGAACGGGAAGGTGAAAGGCAGATCGATGGTCTCCAGAGCGTCGCTTCCCACCTGATCGCCCTCGTCTCCGCTGGTTCCGGAGTCGTTCAGGCCGGTTATCTGCGTTCCCAAGCCGCCCAGACTGGGAACGATCTCGATCCACTCGTAAGTGGGGCAATCGGGATACGCCGTATCCGAAATGTCGTAGATGAAGTATCCATAGCTGTCCGGGCCAAGCGGTGTATTCTGCGCCACGGTGCCGATGGGCAGGCTGAAATAGGAGATCTGCTCAAATCCGGCTGAATTGAACAGGCGGACCTTGAAGGGGATCATCATTCCCGGTATCAGCAGGGGCCTGGCGAACACTGCGAAGCCATCCACGGAGTTGATAGTCATCCCGGCGGGAATGTTGCCGAAGAACGAGGTGGAATCAGTAACTACCACGAGGTCGTTCAAGGCGCGCAGTTCTCCATAGATATCCAGCGCTCCGAATACGGAGCTGTTGGTGACGTTCAGCCCCAGGATGCCGGTTTCGGCAGGATCGAGGACGCCATTGCCCCCCGCGCTGATTCCGTAGTTGGTTACAGCCAGGTTGGCATTGAAAGCGCCGAGGTGGAAT
>DAHVPC010000008.1:17443-17840 GCA_027318475.1 Candidatus Cloacimonadota bacterium
TGAAGATACCGTCGAAGATGCCGGTGGAAAGGGCGTTGTTGAACATCGTATGGGTTCCCGAGGTGGCCATGCCGATGGCGGTCAAAGCGCCTTTGGGCGAGGCTTCCGTGCCCAGCCGGATGAACTCCTCGGTGGTGGAAGTGTAAGCGAAACTGCCGGTACCGCAGGTCAGGATCACCGCATGAGGCAGCCTGGGGCCATTGGTTAAACTGGACGAAGGGCTCCAACCGCTCATTCCGATGTAGCCGCGGTAATTGAAGAAGCCCACGCCCTGGCTGATCCCGGTGTTCATGGTCCCGGAATAGCCGCCGGAGTAGTTTTCGATATAAGTGTAATCCGGGTTGACCTCGGCGGTCATTTCGTGGATGTGCTTGTTCGTATAGATGCAAGATATCCC
>DAHVPC010000008.1:17907-18587 GCA_027318475.1 Candidatus Cloacimonadota bacterium
ATGTTCTTTTCGTAAACATAGATCTTGGCCAGCAGAGTCGTAAGCTGCGAGATGTTTTCCGCCGATATCCTGCCGATAAAGACGTCGCCCAAGAGGTCGCCGCCAGCCAGATGCGTATAGGGATAATCGCCTTCCCCGCCATAGGAACTGAGAGTCTCATACCAAGTGGGTATCGAGTAACTGCCACTGGTGTCGCCCAGCAGGATGATGTAATCCGGCCGCGTGGCAACATTGTTGTATTGAGTCTGGATGTAGGTCTTGATCGCCGTATTACTGGTCCCGCCTGTCTGCGCTGTGCTGACGGTGTTCACCTCATAACCTTTCTGGCGTTTCCAGGTGACAAACTCGTTCAGTTTGGTCTGGAACGTAGCGTCGGTGGAATTGCCGTAGATCAGCAGAATCCTGGGTTGCAGAGGGGCAACGACGAGATTGCGGTAATCCGCGAAATTGGAGATCTGAGCTTCGTAAATGTTGGCGAAGGCAGCGCTGTATCCTGTATATTCCGGCAGTTCGTTACTGCCTGGTTCATCCGTGAAATCCAGCGTGACTTGGATGTTTTGATAGAGCCTCAGCTGTTGGGCCACCAGATCATATTGGTAGGGATAGACGTTGACCTGGATCACGCGGAAATCCCTTAAGATCGCCGGTTCTGAACCCATGGCTAATTCAGCGGGGAATAG
>DAHVPC010000008.1:18650-23890 GCA_027318475.1 Candidatus Cloacimonadota bacterium
CAGGGATACGTATTCCACACCGCCATAGCTGTAAGTCAAGGTATAAGAGCCGTGAGCCGGTATGGCGACCATGGTGCTCAGCATCGGGAGCTCAGGCATGCCGTCGATGGCTGTGTTCAAGTATCCATCCACTCGCACTTCCCGCACTGGTTTGCCATTTTGGGTGTCATCCTTGAGTTGGATTTGTGGGGCTTGAACATTCAACTGAAGTTGCTTGCCGTTCGATCTGGCTACGCTGAATGGTTTGTCTGCGTTCGCAGCCACAGCGCCAAGCACGGTGAAACTGCAGAGCAACAGAATTACGAAGATTGGATTTGTTTTCATCCTCTTTTCCTCTTTGTCAAATTAAAAAACCTGGAGTTTGGGGCTCCAGGTCTCTTCTCTATAGTGTTTTGTAAATCTCGGATTTCGTTTAGTCGATCGCATAGACCAGTACACCCTCGTCACGCGTGGCTACGATCAGTTTACCTGCATTGAAGCCGGCCGTGTTGGTCCAGCCGACGGAGTTGAGGCGTTGTTTCAAAACCGGTGCCTGGGGAGAAGAAATGTCGAACAGGTAAACTCCGCCGCTGCCGGAACTGACAACTGCCAGGGAACCGGAAACGTCAACCGTCGTTGCATATCCGGTAGTTTCATAAGAGCCAACCAGAACCGGCTGGGCTGGATTGGACACGTCCACTACCTGCAATCCGCCCTGCCTGCAGGCCACGTAGGCGTAGTTCCCTGCCACCTTCACTTTCTGCGCTTCGCCGGGCAGGGCTATTTCGCCCAAGTACTGGCGGTCGCTGCGGTTATAAATGAACAGGCCGCGTTGTTCGCAAGCGAGGTAGATCCTGTCCTCAGTCAACGCGAAACCGGAAGCTGTGGCAGGAGTGGAGACCGAGTAGAGGTTTTCGTTGAAGAATCCGCCATCGTAGCGGTCGTACTTAAAACCCTCTCCGGAGCAGTATCCGATGGCCATGGTCCAGTTGCCGTTGGGCGGATCCAGGGAGTAACTTTCCATCGCTTTGATGCCGCCGGTGCCGCCCACAATATCAAATTTATAGACCAGCGTGTCCGGATCGGAAGTATCCAGGATCACGATCCGGTCGGTGGCGCTGACCTCATTTAGAAACATCCGGTTGAATTCTGTAAGCACAGAGATCTTTTTAATCCTGCCCAGGGCTATGCCCGAGCCGTCATCCGCGTAGATCCGCGTTACCCATTTACCAGCGTAGGTATCGGCATCGAAGATGCTGATCCCGCCTTGGTCTTGGGCGACATAGATATTGTCAGTGTCAAAGGAGATGTCCAAAGGGTTCCCAACCACAGGCAGTGTGGCTACAAGAGTTAAAACATCATCATCCTGCCATTCCGTATTGCGCTTTGCGCATCCTGCCATTAGCGCCAGGATCACCACCGGTATCAGCAACATCCGCTTCTTGAGCATCTCTTTTTTCCTCCCCTTGGAATATCGGTCAACGCCGACCCCAACAAAAAAGCATATTTCGTTCCAGTTTGGGTAGAATCACAAGCAAACCCCGATTCCCGCACATTTTCTTTACCTGGGGTCCATGAATTGATGGCTACCCCGTTAACAAAGCCTGCCAAACTTTTGACTTGACAGCTGGACAGGTTTTTCAGGAAGTCACTTGAAATCTGACTTTAAATGGTTTACCCATGAATGGGGAGATACAATGCTTGATCCTATGCGGCTGAGGCTGGCGGGACTGATCTTGGCGCTCATACTGGTTGGGGCTTGCGGAAGGAATGTGACCCTGTACAAGCAAGCTTTGAAGGAGTATAAGCGGGGCGAGTATGAAACTGCGCTAAAAACCAATGTCCGTTCCCTGCAAAAGAAGCCCAGTTACGCGCCATCCCAGCGGCTGATAAAAAAGACATTTGCGAAGGCGATCGAAGACCGTGAGGAGAAGATCCGCCTGATACAAGCAGCGGCGCAGGATGATATGTGGGATCAACTGGTACTGGAATACGCCGCTTTGGTTGAACTGCAGAACAGCATCCAGCCTGTGAACCCCCTCCCGGACCATGACACCGGGGAGCCCTACCAGTTCGAGCTGCAAGACTTTCAAGCCAAACTCACGGAAAGCCAGGCCAATGCTGCCGAGTTTCATTACAACCGGGGTTTGGTTCTGGCCGCAGATCAGGACAGCCCGGATTCTCAGAAAGCCGCGGCCCGGGAATTCAGGACCGCTTTGGATTTCGTTCCCGGTTACCGCGATGCGTCAGCCCGCCTCGGCGCTGCAAAAGGCCTGTCAGTCAAACGGGTCGCCATCCTCCCCTTTGAGGATAAATCCGGCACACAAGGACAGTTTGGCAGCATGATCGACCTGCTCACGGCCACCATCATCGGTAAACTGATCCAGGACAAAGTGATCAGTGAATACCTGGAAGTGGTCACCCGGGACCAGATTTCCGCCCTGCTCGCCGAACAGCTGCTTTCCGCTCCTGAAAATGCCGATTCCGCCAATCCAGCGGCTTTGGGCGGCTTGTTGGATGTGCATGAGATCATGACCGGCAAGATCATCCTGGTGAACCTCGTCCCTCCCCGGACCAGTTATGTGGATATCAAGGAAACCAAAAACATCGTCACCGGACAGGAGAGCTACTTCACCAAGAAGGGCAAGGAAAAGAAGCGCGACGTGAGGGCTGATGTAAGCTGCGTTTACAGAAGATACACCAAGACTACATCGGTTAACATCATCGCATCGTTCAGCCTGATCGAAGTGCTCACGGGCAAGATCAAACTTCCGGAAATCGTATCTGCCGATTATTCCTGGAGCGATACCTGGGGCAGGGTGATGAGCGGAGACGAACGCGCCTTGACTGAGGCCACGGCGTCATTTTGCCTGAAAGATGAACCGTTCCCGCCTTCTGATGTGGGCATGGTCCACATCGCGCTGGACAATCTCTCCAATGACATTGTGACGGCGGTCCGCAATTACATCCGCTAGATTCCCGCGCAGCCTGGCCGCGACTGTTGCTTGGGAAATCAATTGACAAGGCGGGGGCTGCCAAAATTAGAGTTTCGAAAACAACATTACCTTAGGAGACCTAGATGAAAAATATCCTCGTGTTGGGAGCGGCCGGTCAGATCGGATCGGAGCTTGTCCCCTACCTCAGAAAGATTTACGGAAACACCGCCGTTGTCGCCACCTACCGCAGCACCCCCTTGATCCCCCAGATCATGGAAAGCGGACCCTGCGAAAATATGGATGCTCTGGACGCGAAAATCATGTTCGATGTGGTCAAGAAATACGATATCGATACGATTATCAACCTCGTGGCCGTCCTTTCCGCCGTCGGAGAATCAAAGCCCACCCTGGCCTGGAAGATCAACATGGACAGCACGCTCAACTCCCTCGAGATCGCCAAAGAGATCAAAGGAGCGGTGTTTTTGCCTTCCTCCATCGGCGCTTTTGGACCCACGACCCCTATGGACAACACTCCGCAGGACACATTGATGCGGCCTACCACCGTTTACGGAATTTCCAAGGTCGCGGCCGAACTTCTGGGCGATTACTACTTCTTGAAATTCGGCGTGGATTGCCGCGGGCTGCGCTACCCGGGCATCATCTCCAACGTTACTTTGCCTGGCGGCGGAACCACCGATTACGCCGTGGAGATTTACTACGAAGCGATCAAGCACAAGAAATACACCTGCAACCTGGGCCCCGGAACCTTTTTGGACATGATGTACATGCCGGACGCCTTGCGTTCGTTGGTCGAACTGATGGAAGCCGACCCCTCCAAACTGAAGCACCGCAACTGCTTCAACGTCTCAGCCATGAGCTTCGA
Organism: Candidatus Cloacimonadota bacterium; assembly: GCA_027318475.1. GTDB lineage: Bacteria > Cloacimonadota > Cloacimonadia > Cloacimonadales > Cloacimonadaceae > Syntrophosphaera. Next base: position 22,449 of record DAHVPC010000008.1, read on the forward strand.
TCCGGAAATGATTGCCGCCGAGATCAAGAAACACATCCCCGAGTTTGAGATGACCTACGAAGTCAATCCCGTCAAACAAGCGATCGCCAACAGCTGGCCCAATTCCATGGATCACAGCGCCGCGCAGCAGGAATGGGGCTGGAAACCTGAATACGACCTCAAAACCATGACCGAGGACATGCTCCGCATCCTGACTCCAAGGCTGTCCTGAACATGCTCCGCGTCGCAGTAGCCGGCGTCGGCCACCTCGGACGCTTTCACGCCGACAAACTCGGACGCATCGGCCGATGCAGGCTGATGGGCGTCTTTGACTCCCAGTTTGAGCGGGCTCAATCAGTGGGGGCGGCGCTTGGCGTCACTGCCTACGCCGACTATGCTGCACTCCTGGCGGATGTGGACGCGGTGGACATCGCAGCCACCACAACCTCGCACTTCGAACTCGCCAAAGCCGCGCTGGAAGCGGGAAAGCACGTTTGCATCGAGAAGCCGATCACTTCCGAACTCTGGCAGGCGGAGGAACTGGTATCACTGGCGCGGGAAAAAAAACTCAAACTACAGGTGGGGCACATCGAGCGCTTCAATCCCGTGGTCCTGAAAGTCGACCAGTTCATCCAGGAGCCCCTGTTCATCGAATCGCACCGCATTTCCTCGTTTCAGCCCCGCGGTACGGATGTGCCAGTGGTTTTGGACCTGATGATCCACGATATCGACATGATCCTGGATTTCGTGCAAAGCCCGGTTAAGGAGATCCACGCCAGCGGTGTGGGCATCCTCACGTCCAGCGTCGATATCGCCAACGCCCGGATCGAGTTTGCCAACGGCGCCATCGCCAATGTCACTTCCTCCCGGGTTTCGCTCAAGCAGGAGCGCAAGATCCGCTTCTTCCAGCGCGACGCCTACATTTCCCTGGATTTCGTCGCCAAGCGCGCTTCCGTTACCAAAAAGAGCCCGGATATCTTGAAGTATCTGCCCCAAATGATGCTGGGAAACACCGATATCAAAGCGGAGCAATTGGTCGACGTGCAAACCTTTGACCTTTCCCAACCAGATAAAGACGCCCTCACCCTGGAACTGGAATCCTGGGTGGGAGCCATTCTAGACGATAAAAAACCTGTCGTGGACGGCCTGGCCGGATTGCGGGCGCTGCAAATCGCCATGCAGATCCTGGAACAGATCCGCCGCCAGCCTCAAATCCATATCTGAGAGACCGGAATATGAAACATGCCCTGATCACCACCCTAGCTTCACACATTGGCGAAGAGGCCACCCTCAAAGGCTGGGTGCGCACCATCCGGCACAGCGGAAAACTGCTCTTCATCGTCCTGCGCGATGGTACCGGCGAAGTCCAGTGCGTGGCTTTCCAGCCGGATTTGGGCGATGAAATGTTCGAGACCGCCAAACGCCTGACCCTGGAATCCTCGCTCTGCGTAACGGGAACCGTC
>DAHVPC010000008.1:23944-24973 GCA_027318475.1 Candidatus Cloacimonadota bacterium
ACGATCCAGGTGGCGGATGAGTATCCCATCGGCAAAAAGGAACACGGGCCGGATTTCCTGCTCTCCAACCGCCATCTTTGGATCCGCTCCTCCAAACAGTGGGCGGTGCTGCGTATCCGCCACGCGGTTTACTACGCCATCTGCGATTATCTGAACCAGAACCACTTTGTCCGCTTCGACTCGCCCATCCTCACGCCCAACGCCTGCGAAGGCACCACCACGCTCTTCGAACTGGACTATTTCGATGAAGGCAAGGCCTATCTATCACAATCCGGCCAACTCTATTTAGAAACAGGAATCATGAGCCTGGGCCGGGTTTACGACTTCGGCCCGGTCTTCCGCGCCGAGCGCTCCAAGACCCGCAAGCACCTCACGGAATTCTGGATGATGGATGCCGAAGCCGCTTTCGTGGAACACGCGGAAAACATGCAGATCCAGGAAGAACTGATCCGTTTCGTGATCCGCCGCGTGTTGGAAACCTGCGACACCGAACTGAACCTTTTGGAACGCGATAAAGACGCTCTGCGCGCCGCCGACGCCCCCTTCAAGATCATGACCCATCGCGACGCCATCGAGTATTTGCGCGAGAGGGGCAGCGAGATCACCCACGGCAGCGATCTGGGTGCCGCGGACGAGGTCCTGCTTACCGAAGGCTCGCCGGTTCCCATCTTCATCGAAAAGTGGCCCAAAGAGATCAAAGCCTTTTACATGAAGCGCGATCCCGCCAATCCGGATCTCGTTCTGGGCAGCGACCTGATCGCGCCGGAGGGTTTTGGCGAGATCATCGGCGGTTCGCAGCGCGAGGACGATCACGAACTGCTGCTGTCGCGCATGCAAGCGGAAGAAATGCCCATTGCGGATTACCAATGGTTCCTCGACCTGCGCAAGTACGGCAGCGTCCCTCATAGCGGTTTTGGAGTGGGACTGGAACGCCTCGTCACCTGGATGAGCGGCATCCACCACATTCGTGAGACCATACCCTTCCCAAGGATGATCTATCGTATCTATCCTTGATATGAGAGCAGAGAG
>DAHVPC010000008.1:25054-37722 GCA_027318475.1 Candidatus Cloacimonadota bacterium
AATAAACTAACTGGAGTTTAATATGGATTACACAAAGTCTTTTTCCCAGGTGACCGGTGTCATGAAATCCTCTCTGATCCGCGAATTGGTGGCCTCCACCAAGAACATTCCCGGCCTCATCTCTTTTGCCGGCGGATTTCCCTCTCCCAAGACTTTCCCCACCCAGCTATTGGGCGACATCTTCAGGGAAGTGGTGGAAAACGAAGGCGCGGACGTCCTTCAATATGGCGCTAGTGAAGGCGACACGCTGCTCAAGAAGCAGCTACAGAATTGGGAGGGCTATGAGCTCAGCCCCGATGAAATGGTCATCACCGTGGGCGCCACCAATGCCCTCTACTACTATGGCCGCACGCTGGTCAACCCCGGCGATGTGATCCTCTGCGAAGCGCCCAGTTTTCTGGGTTCGCTGGTGGCCTTCGATGCCCTTCAGGCCGACGTACAGAGCGTTCCCATCGATTGCGGCGGAATCGTCCTATCTGAGTTTGAATCGCGGGTCAAACAACTCCGCGCACAGGGCAAGAAAATCAAGTTTCTCTACGTCATCCCGGATTTCCACAATCCCGGTGGGATCAGTTACAGCCTGGAACGCCGCCGTGATTTGCTGACCTTCTGCATCGCCAACGAAATCCCCATCGTGGAGGACAATCCCTATTCCCGCCTGCGTTTCTCCGGCGAACCGCTGCCCACGCTCTACCGCCTCGACAGCACCGAGTTTCACTCCGGAACCGTCACCGAAGTCGTATCCTTTTCCAAGATCCTCGGTCCCGGCATGCGCATCGCCTACGCCAAGGGCAATGCTGATCTGATCAACAAAATGGTCTCCTGGCAGCAGAAAGTGAACATCACCCCGGATTGTGTGGCGCAGAGGGTCGTGGCGCGCTTTCTGGAGCGCGGCCTGATGGATCCGCATATTGCTTCCATCTGCGATTTCTACCGTCCCTACCTGCGTAAAATGCTGGACGTACTGGAATCCCGCATGCCGCAGAACGTGGTTTGGACCAAGCCTGAGGGCGGCATCTTCCTCTGGCTGACACTGCCTGAAAGCATCAACGCGGACGAACTCTTTGTGCAGGCAAGCCAGAACAAGGTTTCCTTCATCCCCGGTTCCAAGTTTTATCCCACCGGCCAGGAATGCTTCAACACCCTGCGCCTGAATTTCACCTTTTCCACCCTGGAGCAGATCGAAACAGGCATTCAGCGTTTGGCGGAGTTGCTCAAATAGCGGGTGGAGCCGCCGAAGCCATCAGATAACGCCAACCTGAGCCCCGTAGGGCGCGTCAGATCATCGCCGGGTAGGGCGTTAAGGTATTGCTAACGCGCTATGCCAGGTTTGGGGAAATGGTCTTTGGTGATCAGGATGTCGGCTTGCGGAGCGTGTTTGACGATGTATACTTTGACGTTGGCCTGATGTTCGTGTTCCACTAGTGTTCCGCCTATCAATAGGTGCGCGTTGCGTTCCTGGAACATGTGGTCCACGTAATACACTTTGTATTTTGCCAGATAGGAATGGTTTACGATGTACACGTTGGCGTGGAAGTCCATATCTTTCTCCTTGCCTGGAAGCTTTGTTCCAGCTGATAGAACCGATTCGGCAAGGCCTGTTTCTGTCAAGAGATCATTCGGGCAGGCTCATGGCCAACATGAGTGGATGGGCCTCGGAGCCTCTGCCGCCGCGTTTACCAGCGTTCCGCCAGCCACGCGTCCGCCTGCCCTTCCAGATCCACGATTTCTTCTTCGGTAAACTCCATCGCCAGGTAGCTCATGTTCGCCTCTCCGTCTGCGCTTTCAAAGAGATAGGCCAGATAATACCAGATATAGGCTTGTTCGAGGTCGGTTTCCACTCCCTGCCCGTATTCATAGCAGATCCCCAAAGCGTTCATGGCTTCGCCGTAGCCTTGTTCCGCTGACAGAGAATACCATTCAAACGCCTGCCCGTAATCCTGCTCCACACCTTTGCCGTTTTCGTAACAAATCCCGATGTTGTACTGCGCCAAATAGTAATCCTGGTCTGCTGAGAGATGGTAGAACGCCAAAGCCGCTTCATAATCCACATCCACGCCATGGCCGTTGTGATAGCAGGTTCCGAGATTGTTCTGAGCCCATTTGTTGCCCTGGTCTGCCGATAAACGATACCAGCGCACCGCTTCCTGGAAGTCAATGTCCACCCCGTATCCTTTCTCATAACAGACTCCGAGGTAGTTTTGGGCATTATCGTGGCCTTGTGGGGCGGCTAGGCTGAACCAATGGAATGCTTCGCTATAATCTTCTTCCGTGCCAATGCCGTGAAAGTAGCAGCGGGCAAGGTTGAATTGACCCAAAACGTAACCTTCTTCTGCGGATAATCGATACCAGTACAACGCCTCTTCCGGATCAGGATCCACTCCTTCCCCATCTTCATAGCAGAGCCCCAAGTCGTTTTGCGCGACGGAATCCCCCGACTCCGCCAATTCCCTTAGTTCTTCGCTGTAACTGGCGCCCAGAAGCGTTCCTATCAACAGTGAGAGTATCACAAGCAATAAATTCCGACGCATGGTAAACCTCCTTATCTATGCATTTAGTATATTTCCCGTCAAGTCAAAAAGATGGAAGGGCTGCGTTCTTTCACTATAGCCCGCACTGCGTCAGCTCCTCCCGAAAAATATCGGGACTCTATTTACAGAGGATGGCCTTGCGCAAGAATTTCTCCTTACCTGCGGACATCACCACGAGGTAAATGCCGTTGCTGCATTCATTCCCTTCATTGTCCCGGCCGTTCCACTCCCATCTGTAATGCCCGCTTCCCCTTGCGCCCAGATCAACGCTGTAAACCAGTTGGCCCCGGGAATTGCAGATCTGGAAGCTGACCTCAACAGGATTGGCGACCTCGTAGGGGATGAAAGCTGTGGGATTGAACGGATTGGGGTAGACAGCGCCCAAACTTGTCTGGGGAGCGATATACGGCGGAGCGTAGCCGGGTTCTGTATATGGAATGGAAATAGGTCCGTGGAAAGAAGTTTTCCCATCCAGTTCGACACTTTGCAGCCAGTAGTAATAAGTTCCGGCGATGTAAACCTCAGTATCCAGGTAAGAGTAAACCTGCTGCTGTGAAGTGTTGGTGGCTGGGATCAAGACGCTTGCCAATAGGGCATCTTCCAGGTTGGCCGTAAATCCCCGGTAGAGCTGAAATCCCAGCATGCTGTTTTCGGATTGCGTGACCCAGAGCAGGTCGACGTGATTGTCCGCAGAGATTGAGGCGGAAAAACTATTCAGCATCACCGGAACATTGGGATCTTCATCAGCGAATTTGGCGGCATAAACGTCATAGATTCCATTGCTGAGAACGTTGGTGGAGCCGAAAGCGGCGTTCGTATCGAAAAATCCGGTCAGACACACATTGGCAGAGGAATCCAGGGCAATTCCATAGCCCGTGTCGTAGCCCGTCCCGCCAGCTTGCCTGGCCCAAACGAAATCACCGCTGCCGTTTAGTTTGGCGGCGAAGATATCCATGTTTCCCTGGCTGGTAATCGAAGTGGCGCCAAATGTGGCGGTATCGTCGAACAGCCCTGTCAGGAAGACACTGGCAGAGGAATCCAAGACAATGCCCATACAGATGTCAAATCCCGGTCCACCGGCTTGCTGGACCCAGAGAAACCCGCCACTGGCATCCAACTTTAAAACGAAGATATCCAGAAAACCTCGGCTGGTCAATGCGGCTGGCCCAAAACCGGCTTCGTCTTCAAAATCGCCAGTCAGATAGACGTTTGCCGCAGCGTCCACAGCGATTCCTTGGGACTCATCGTAGCCAGTTCCACCTGCCTGGATCGCCCAGAGCCAGTTGCCGTTCGTGTCCAGTTTGGCGGCAAACACATCCGTTGCGCCCCTGCTTGTGAAACTGGTGGAGCCGAAATCGGCTGAGCTTTCAAACAAGCCTGTCAGATAGACGTTGGAATCCCCGTCCACAGTGATGCCCCGGCCGTAGTCCCAGCCCTCTCCACCCGCATTGCGAGCCCAGAGGAAGCTGCCGTTGGGGCTGAGTTTGGCGGCAAATGCGTCATCCATGCCGTTACTGGTGAGAATGGTGGAGCCGAAAGCAGCCACATCACCGAAGAATCCTGTCAGATAGGCATTGCCAGAGTTATCAGCTGCTATTCCGTTGCCGTAGTCGAACTCTGTCCCCCCGGCACCTACCGCCCATATGAAGCTTCCGTTGGAGTCCAGTTTGGCAGCATAAACATCCGTGTATCCATTGCTAGTTAGCACGGTCGAGCCAAAGGTGGCGGTTCCCTCAAAGTAACCCGTCAGATATAAATTGGCGGTAGAGTCCAACACTATGCCCATGCCTGATTCTTCTCCCGTTCCGCCTGCTTTCACTGCCCAAACGACATCTCCGTCCCCATCCAATTTGATCACAAAGACGTCGGTAAATCCGCTACTGGTAAGGGTGTAGGAACCAAATTGGGCAACTCCCGCAAACAAACCGGTCACGTAGAGGTTTCCCTGATTGTCCGCGGCGATGCTATTCCCCCAATCCAGATCTGTCCCTCCGGCCTGGAACGCCCATGACCAATCCGGAGCTTGGGCTGCCAGTCCGCCAAAGCCTATAAGCACAATCCAGCAGAGCACAATACCCTTGAGACCTTGCATTGTTCCACCTTATGAAAAAAAGTCGTCTCTCAAGGCAATAGGATTGGATGTGCTGATAACTGTCAAGCGAAAGTTATATATTTCTGCTCAAGTTCAAACAGGAGGGAAAAGAAGAGGCTCGCAGCCAAATCAAGGCGCGAAGATGCCGAAGGGCTGCGTGAGCGCGATGCTGCCATCCGCTCCAAGGACTTCGGCGCGGATATAGTTCAGGTCCAAATGAGCGCTGGCGTCGAACACCGGCCCCGTGGCGATCACGGTTTGGTTGTGTATCCAGTTGACCGCGACGGCGTTGGTGGCCTGGATGGCGATCTGCGTGTCGCTCACATTGATGCTGTCGATAGTGGGGTAAGCCGGCGGAGTAGATGTATGCCTGCTGAGGTCGGCTCCCAACGGATCGTGGATGATGTAGAAACTGCCTTGTTCCAAAGCCTGGCGAATCGCCTCCGGCGTGGCTTCATCCAGCCAGAGCATGTTCATATGTTTGCCCACCGAGGCAGCCACATCGTGGGCGTCACTATTGGAAAAGCCCCACACTGGGCGTTCCGGCATGGTTTGGGCGAGGATGAGGTCCCAATACTGCCGGTGGTCGCGGAGTTTCCCATAAGCCTCCACGCCCAAAACGTGCGGATAGGCGCGGAGAATCGCCTCATACCAGCCGATCGTGTAGGGATAATGGGGATACGCCACCTCGTCGTAAGGGGGCAGCACGCCACCGGGCATACCGGGATAAGGTGGATCGCCCAGATTGCCCTGGCAGAAGTTTTGCCATTGCTTCTGAGGATGCGCCATGATCGCCAGTCCACCTTGGACGCCGATTTCCGCGATCTGCCATTCGGTATCCGCCACCTTGCTGCCAGCGTTGCCATAGCGCAGATCTGTGGGATAGATATAGCCCCGGTCCACATGCATGGAGTTCCACATCGGCGCGCACAGGCTCACCACATGATGCAGCGTGAAATAATCAGAAGCGAAAGCGGAAGTGGGTTCGCTGCCCGTGAAGCCGGAAAGTTCGTTGCCCCGCACCGCGAACAAGTCCAGTGCAGGATAGTATTCGATGTCGCCGCCAGCCGTCTCCGGACTGGGCATCAGAGGTATCGAGTCGGCGTAGACCGCGCTTAGCGGCCAGGTGCCAAAAGGCCTGGTTGTAAGAGTGGTGCCGGCTTGGGGGCCATAGCTGTCATGATCGGCGATGGTTGCCACCCTGTAACCGTAGAGCCGGTAGCGGTCAATGCGGGCTTTGGGGGTGGCTGTGGCGGCGGCGTCGCTGTATGTGGTGTGGGAATGAAAATCTGCCTTGACAAGCACCGCGGCGCTGAAATCCACCCCGGAATAGGGATTGGATACATAGGGGCGGACAGCATCGTCGGCTGTGATCCGCGCCACGTATTGGTCTCCGTCGAGGGGAAAGTGTTCTTCCCCAGCCTGCCAGATGATGTGTTTACCGGTTCCTGGAGCTATTGGATAGCCAAAGTCGCCGCTCAGCTCTTCCGGATCGGGTAGGAAGCCGAATGACACTCCACCGTTGCTGGAAAGGGCGATGCTAACCGAGCAGAGGTCATTTTCAGGATCGGCAAGATCGTAGCGGATATCCACGATCTTGCTGCCATCCCGGCGTTGGGACACTGAAACGTTGGTTACTTCAGGCGGGATTCCGGAAAGCCAGACGGAATCGAGTAGTACCAGCAGCGTCAGGAACAGGAGCGCAAGCGGACCAAAGCGCCGCCACGGCCTGCCCTGGGCCCTGATATTCAGAGGCCTGGAAAACAGACGCGCAAAGGGCTCCAGCATCGGCCTATTGATAGACCAGCAGTTTTTGCTCCGGATTTGCCCAACTGTAGCGGACTTCGCCCACGTAGATCGTGTGGTCGCCGCTGCGCACCTGGGTAACCACCTCGCATTCAAAGACCGCCACGGCTTCCTTCAGCACAGGTAGTTTGTGCAGTTTGCCCCAAGTGAACTCGACCTTCCCCTGCTCGAATTTATCGATTTCGCGTCCGCTGCTCGAACCAGCCATGGCGCAAAGCGGTTTCATCCCCACCGAAGGGAAGACCAGGTTGAAAAAGCGGCTTTGCTGCAAACAATCGTGGCTGAAGCGCGTGTGCCCGATGGAAATGGCGAACATGGGCGGCTGGATCGAGGTGCGCATGAACCACTCCAGCGTGATCAGGTTATAGCCCCCGGAAGGCTTTTCCGTAACCGCCAGCGCTACTTTGGCTGGCAGGTGCGCCAGCCCGTAGGCTTCGGTCAAATCAGTTCTTTTGATCATGGTTGTTCCCGTTTTTGTTCTATATCCTATATTATAAACGATTCCCGCCACGTGGGAAATGACAACTTTGCACGGAGTGAAGGTAGAGAAAAGGATGATTATTATGGAAACACAGAGACGCGGAGGCACGGAGGCACAGTGAATGTACAAGCAAGAACATACACGAGGCTCCGTTGGGAGCGTTTGTCATCCCGGAAACACGGAGTGTTATCCGGGATCCAGTCTTTTTCCAATTCCGCCCTCAGGGCTGGCTGCCCTGCCTCCTTATCGCCACCCTATAACTTCCCGAAGAATCCGGGGGAGGTGTTCGGGCAGTGTACAGGAGGCAAGTAACCCAGCCCTGAGGGCAGATCAATGTAGTTACATCAGAGTGTATCCCACTACATTGTTCTAAAGCATCATATTTCAATTAGTTATATGGGAACCCGAGGGACGCGGGTGAGATCTGAGGCCAGGAGCGTCAGTTGCTCCCAGATTACAAGACAAGTGAATTGCGCGCATAGGTTACCGTCTGATGCGCGTTGAAAAGAGCCAAACGCATGCCCGCGGCAAGCAAAGTCTTGACAGAAATGGCTTGCGGGTTATCATGTCTATAAAGCCAAAACCCGTGAAGGAGAAAGAGTAATGAAAGCGATCCCGATATTGATCTTAAGCCTGCTGCTGGCTCTACCGCTGGCCGCCCAGATAAATATGCCCAAACCGGATCTGAACCCCTATGCCCTTAGCGGAGCATCGCTGCTTGATATGAACCGGATCTCCATGCGCCATTCCATGGGATTTTCCGCCGGCGTCTCCAGCCAGGGTCAGGGCTACTACCTCTCACGCTACACCAATCATCTTAAGTACGAGTTCAATCCCAAACTGGACCTCGAACTGGACCTGAATGTCGTCAATTTCGGCAGTGCTTCCACTGGCTCGAAATTCAGCCTCAACAGCGACAACTCCACCAGGATCATCCCGGAATTCAAACTCAGTTACCGCCCTTCCGAAAACCTGCACTTCCAGATCGAACTAAGGCAGGGCAATCCCTGGTTTTATGACCAGAGGCCGTGGGACGAACGCTGGTGAGCCAGTTGCGAGTTGAGATTTAAGAGTTAAGAGATAAGAGTTGAACGTACTGATATCGATCTTTTTGGCAATACTGGGCGCGGCTTTGGGGAGTTTCTTCAACGTCCTGATCGACCGCATACCACGCAAGACCTCGATCGTCAAACCGCCCTCGCATTGCACTTCCTGCGGAAAAAGCCTGCCGCCCTGGCAGAACCTGCCCATCCTGAGTTACCTGCTGCTGAAAGGGAAATGCAAGTTTTGCGGAGCGAAGATCCACTGGCACCACCTGCTGGTGGAGGTCGCCACACCGGTGTTGTTCCTGATGCTGTTGTGGGAATATGGCTGGCAGAATCCGGCTTTCTACAAGTTCGCGGTGATGTTCGGCTTCCTGATCCCCATCTTTTTCATCGACGCGTTCCACAAGATCATTCCGCTGGCGCTTTCGGTGCCGATGGCTGGCGCGGGATTGCTATTCGGCCTGGTCCAGAGCGGATTTCAGATGAAGGATTTCTTTCTGGTGTTCGGATTGCCGGTGCTGGGGCTGTTCGCTTTTCTGTATCTGCTGGCTCTGGCTTGGGAAAAGTTGTTCCATAAAGAAGGCCTGGGGGGCGGCGATGTGATCCTGATCCCGGCTGTGGCGGCGTTTTTCGGAGTCCTGCACATACCCTGGGTGATCCTTCTGGCCTGTGTTATGGGAATACTGTACTTTCTGATCTTCATCCGCAAAGCCAATCAGGCGTTCGCCTTCGGCAACTTCATCGCACTCGCGGCGATCATTTGGGCTCTTGTTGGCGATGCCTTTTTGAACCGGCTGGGCTTGCTTCTGGGCTGAGTTTTACTCGAAGAGGGCGCGGACCAGAATCTGGGGATCCAGATGGAAAGGGCTGCCTTCGCCTTCAAAGAAACCGTGGGATCCGATCATGTGGGTGTTCAGCGAGGTCCAGGTAACGCTCAAGCCGTTGGCGGTGTTGGTGAGGGTGGTGAGCGCTTTACGATAGACGCCGATGTGGCCGAAGGGGCAGGGCAGTTTACCCCGGTAAACATCTGTCTTCACCTGGTATTTTCCATCCACGAGTTCCCCGTCCAAATAGCTGTTCCAGGACTTCTGCGTAAAATACTCCATCCGGGCCGCGATCTCTTCCGCGGTCTTGCCCAAGCGGTTTAGCTGCGCGGCGTCATCGGCGATGACCTCGTTCAAAGCGCGGGTGTCCGAGCCCAGGAAACCGCTGAGGGTGATCACCCCCGGCTGCATCCTCTGGATAATCTTGAGTTCTTTGGCTGTGGGTTTCATAGTTTATCCAAAACTGTCGTAGTAGATTTTGTCCTTGGCCACGCCCAAGCCGGTAAGGGCCTTGATCACGGCGTCGATCATGCCCGGGCTTCCGCAGAGATAGGCTTCGGTGTTTTGGGGATCGCGGATCACGTCTGGGAAATGGCGCATCACATATCCGGTTTTACCGCTCCAGTTGTCATCCGGAGCTGGCTGCGAGAGCACTGGTTCGTAGTGGAAATCCGGGAAAACCTTCTCCAGAGCGCGCATCTCTTCAGTGAGATAGAGGTCTTTCAAAGTTCTGGCGCCGAAGAAATAGGTCATCTTGCGCTGCGTGCCCACCACCTCGAGATGCTCGAGTATGGACTTGATCGGCGCTTTGCCGGAACCGCCCGCCACAAACAAGATATCCGCGTCTGTATCGCGCAGGTAGAAATCGCCGTAGGGCCCTGTGAAAGAGACCTTGTCGCCCACTTTCAGATACTGATGGACCCAGGTGGTGCAGATGCCCTCTGGAACAAGGCGGATAATGAGTTGCAGGCGGTCCTTGTCCTCCGGTTTGGAAGAGATTGAATAGGCGCGGCTGACCCTTTGGCGCACTTTGGCGTAGGGCTCGGTAAGCAACTGGACGTATTGGCCGGCCTTAAAGTCAATGCTCTCGCCGGGCTCGAGGACGAAGGTGATGCCCTTGGTATCGTGGGTGTAATCAATGATCTCGGCAATGGTGGCATCGAACCTGCGGATGTTGAAGATGCTATCCGGGATCTCGACAGCGATATCGCTCTTGACCTTGATCTGGCAGGACAGGCGTACTCCGGCGGCTAATTCCGCTTTGCTCAGGAAGGGCTTCTCCGTGGGCAAGAGCGGTCCGCCGCCCTCCAGGACCTTGCATTTGCAGGCGCCGCAGCTGCCTCTTCCTCCACAAGCTGAGGGCAGGTAGATTTGTTTGTCGCTCAGCGAGGCCAGCAGGTTGTTCCCGCCCTTAACCTCGATGTCGCGTTTACCATTGATGTTGATCTTGCATTGGCCGTAGTTGTTGAAGATCCGTTCGGCCAGGACCAGAACGACCGCCAGCAGCCCGCTGATCGCCGTCAGGGCTCCGATATCTTTGAAAATAGTCGCCAGCATCGCTTGCCTACCTCATTGGATCGGCGCTACGCCGGAAAAGCCGACGAAGGCCAGAGCCATGATTCCGGTGACGATCAAGCTGATGCCCACACCCTGCAAACCGGCTGGGATGAGCTTCTCTTTCAGTTTGGCGCGGATCCCGGCCAGCATCAGGATCGCCAGCAGCCAGCCCAGTCCGCTCCCCGCGCCGAAAGCGATCGACTGCAGGAAATTGTAGTTGCGGATCACCATGAACAGGCTGACGCCAAAGATGGCGCAGTTGACCGTGATCAGGGGCAGGAAGATGCCCAGCGTGTAATAGAGCGCGGGAGCGTAGCGTTCCACGATCAGCTCCAGCAATTGCACGAAAGCGGCGATCACGATGATGAAAACGATGTATTCCAGGTAGACTATGTTCAAGGGCACCAGGATGTAGTGGTGGGCGAGCCAGTTCAGCGCGGTGGTGAAAACGAGGACGAAAGTGACCGCCACGCCCAGGCCTAGAGAGGATTCCACCTCCTTGGAAACGGAGAGGTAGGAACACATGCCAAGAAAATTGGTGAGCAGGATGTTGCTGGTAAAAACAGCCGCCCAGAAAAGCAGAAAGGCCGATATATCCATCTTCTAACCCACCTTGTAGTATTTCTTGTTGATGATCCAGATGAGCAGCGCCAGCAGGAAAAACGCGCTGGGAGCCATCGCCATGATGCTCCAGTCCGTCCACCAGCCTCCCAAAACCTGCACACCGAAAAGGGTGCCGAAGCCGAAGAGCTCGCGGAAAAAGGAGATCAACATCAGCACCAGCGTGTAACCCGCGCCGGCGCCGATACCGTCGACCAGCGAATCGATCGGCGGATACTTGGAAGCGAAGGCTTCCGCGCGCCCCATCAGGATGCAGTTGGTGATGATCAGGCCTACGTAAGGTCCCAGCTGTTTGCTGATCTCAGGCAACTGGGCTTTCAGAACGATGTCCACGATGATCACGTAGGCTGCGATGATCAGGGTTTGGGCGATCATACGGACGCTGCGGGGAGTGTAGTTGCGGATGAGCGAGATCGTGAAGCTGGAAAGCGCCAGGGCAAAGGTCAGGCCGAGCCCCATGATCAGGCTGTTCAGCATCAGATTGGTGACCGCGAGAGTGGAACAGATACCCAGTATCTGCTTCCAGACAGAGTTTTCGCGGAAAGCGCCGTTGAGGAAGACGTCTTTTTTGGTCATTGCTTCACCTCCGCAGCCGATTCTCCGATCAAGGCCAGTTCCGTTTGCAGCATCTTGATCACGGCGTTGCTCGTGATAGTGGCACCGGTAACCTGGCGCACCTGCGTGGGATCGCCCGGCGCCTGGCCTTCCGGGATCAGGGTGAATTTCACGGGGACTCCGTTGACCAGGATGGCTTTCCGCTTGAACTGGCCTGTGAACCAGTCCTCGCCGATCCTGGCCCCCAAACCGGGAGTTTCCATCTGCTCATAGATGTTTACGCCCAGCACGGTCGTTTTACCTTGATCCGTGGCAGCCAGAGCGCGCATCGTGCCCCAGAGCCCCTTCCCGGTGATGTCAAAGATGTAGGCCAGCAAGCGTCCGCCGTAACGCACTTCAAATGCCTTCCGCGGATAGTTGCCGGCTGGCAGGGCGCGGACGTATTCATTAAACGAACGGGGATATTCCGCCTGGATCTGCCCAGCCGTCTTTCCGGACAACGCGGCCAAACTGTCGGCGCAAAGGCCGAGGATCGCGCGTTCGTAGGCCTCCTGGGTTTGTTTCTGGATGCCAGGCTCGTTCAACCGGTAAACCAGCGCCAGCACTCCCACAAAGACCAAACTGAGCAAGATCACGAATACGACAGGATAGGCCGGTTTTTCCAGCCACGCGCTCTCAGGCATTTTTCTTCTCCTTGCCTGTGAGGGAATGCAGGCCATATTCGATGATCGGCATGAAGGCGTTGGCAAGCAGCAGGGCGAACATGAAGCCTTCCGCGAAGAGGGAAAAACGGCGGATGAAAACCGTCAGGAACCCCACCAGCAGCCCATAGATCCAGAGTGCGGGATTGCCCTTGGGCATGGAGACGGGATCCGTGACCATGAACACGATCCCGAATAGCGCGCCGCCAGTGCAAACCAGGAACAGGGGATTCAGGCCGGGGTAAAAGATGAAGTTGAAGGCCAGGACGCTGAGCAGGGTTGCCAGCATGGGGATCCATTTGGCTGTCTTGGTGGCCAACAGGTAGATCCCGGCCAATATAATCAGAAGGGCGGAGGTTTCGCCCAGAGACCCGGCTTCGAAACCGAGGAATGTATCCCTGAACGTGGTGGTGACTGGATTGGCAGCCCTCAACTGGCCAAGAACGGTAGCGCC
>DAHVPC010000090.1:0-1611 GCA_027318475.1 Candidatus Cloacimonadota bacterium
AAATGCACGTCCGGGCTGAGTTTCCAGTCCATGATGCGGTTGAGGGCGATCAGGGCGTCCAGGTTGCCGGTATGGATCAGGGCGAAGTCTTCGATCTGGACATAGATGATGTCTTTCAGCCACATCCCGCCTGGGATCTGGGGACTCTTCAGATTGAGCCCGTCGTCAGTGGCTTCCAGGATCGCGCCTTTCAGGTGCAAAGGATACTCCAGCGCGAGTTTCATGCCGTCGGCGCTGTACAGGACCACGCGGCAGGACTCCGAACGGGAGGACAGCGGCAGCAGGTCTTCAAAGTAATAGCCCCGGATGTTCACAAAAGGGGCGGGATCCTGCACCAGGGTTTCCGCGAGCAGCCGCTGTTCCAGAAATTCAAAGCGGGCGGGCAGCTTGAGGGGGGAGAAATCCTCCAGCACAACGCGCTCCAGTCCGCGTACCCATTTCTGGTCGCGCAAGGCGGGAAAGATCACGCGCAGACCGTCCTCCGGAAGCAGCACCCCGTCCTGGACAAATACCAGCCAGCAGTCCAGGGTGTCGAATTCCGCCTTGGTGAGATTGACCATGTAGCGATCGGCTGATTCGAAACGGATGAGTTGCCAGTCCTGATCCGCGTTGCTTTTCAGCCAGCGGTCGAAGCGGAATCCCTGCCAGGTGTCGGTGCGGGTGACGCCTTCTTTTTCGCGCACCGTGGTAAACTCCTGACGGGGAATGGCAGCCAGATCTGCGTAGGTGAAGGTGGCGGAGACGCCCGCCGCGGATGTGACTGTGATGGCTTGCAAACCAGAACAGCAGGCCAGTAAAAGGATCAGGATACATCTCATGTTAGCAATCCGTATTTTTGGATGGTTTTGTAGATGCCGTAGGAGAGCGCTCCGCCCAAACAGCCTGAAACAAAGGACATTCCAAGGATTACGGCGATGAAGGGCAGGGGATGGTGGAAAAGCAGAACCGCCACCACCAGGGCTCCGGCCATGTTCGCCAACGCGCAGAGGATGAGGTGTGTGGAGAGCCATTCCGGCTTGCGTAGCAAAAGACAGACCAGATCCACGAGGATTCCCGGCAGCGTGTAACTGACCAGGCTGAGCAGGCCCTGGTTGCCGCGCAGGCCGATCGCCATCACGATCAGGGCCTGGAGAAAACCGTAAAGGGTGCCGGTGCCGCGTTTGCCGACGATCAGCACGGCCAGAACCATCCACAGCATGTATAAACCGCCGGTGAAAGAACCTCCGGGCACCATCAACGGCGTGCTGAGCAGCTTGGAAAGCGGGGATACGAGCGGCTTGATCGCGATCCCGATCCCGGCCAGACCGGCAATTATAATCAGGTCGCGGGTCGAAAAACGCTGAAAGATTTTGCTGCTCAAAGCATCCTCTTCATCCTTCCCGTTTCGATGTCGTAATGCAGAAGTTCCACACCAGCCTCGGTGAAGAGCAGTTCCGCCAATTGGTCGGGGTAGGTGTCGGAGATGTAAACCGTTTTGATCTCGGCGTTGATGATTAGGCGGGCGCAGATGCTGCAGGGTTGGTGGGTGCAGTAGAGCGTGGCGCCGCGTGTGCTGGAGCCGTTGAGGCCTGCCTGGATAAGGGCGTTTTGCTCGGCATGCACGCCCCGGCA
>DAHVPC010000090.1:1621-8377 GCA_027318475.1 Candidatus Cloacimonadota bacterium
GGCGTGCTGAGCAGTTTGGAAAGCGGGGATACGAGCGGTTTGATCGCGATACCGATCCCGGCCAGACCGGCTATGACAATCAGGTCGCGGGTCGAAAAACGCTGAAAGATCCTGCCGCTCAAAGCATCCTCTTCATCCTGCCCGTTTCGATGTCGTAATGCAGAAGTTCCACGCCAGCTTCGGTGAAGAGCAATTCCGCCAATTGGTCGGGGTAGGTGTCGGATATGTAAACCGTTTTGATCTCGGCGTTGATGATCAGGCGGGCGCAGATGCTGCAGGGTTGGTGGGTGCAGTAAAGCGTGGCGCCGCGTGTGCTGGAGCCGTTGAGGCCTGCCTGGATAAGGGCGTTCTGCTCGGCATGCACGCCCCGGCAGAGCTCGTGCATCGTGCCGCTCGGAACGGAATTGGTTTCACGCAGGCAGCCTACTTCGGCGCAGTGGGAAATGCCCTTGGGACTGCCGTTGTAGCCGGTGGACAGGATCTGGTTGTCTTTTACCAGCACGGCTCCAACCTGTCGACGCAGGCAGGTGCTGCGTTTGGCCGCCAGGATCGCCATTTGCATGAAATACTGCTGCCAGGATGGACGTTTGTTCATGGTCTCCCCAATTCTGACAAATTTAGGTTCAGTGTTGCGTGGGAGCGGTTTCTGTCAAGCCCCGTTTTTCCGCAATACGAACCGGCAAAAAAACCCTTGCCAAAATCGGGGTTCGTATTAGTTTGACTATTATACTTGATAATAGACAAGCAGATAATAGTCACCCAAGGAGTAGAACCATGTCCAAACCCAAGCTAGTTGTATTGGGATTCCTGAGCCGGGCGCCGATGTATGGTTATCAGATCGGCCACGTGGTCGAGGAGTTTGGCCTGCCCGTCTGGGCTGGGATCAAATTGCCCACGATCTACAAGGCGCTGCAGGATCTGGAAGCCTCCCAACACATACGGGGAGAGCAGGTTACGGAAGGCAACAATCCGCCCCGCACTGTTTTCCATCTCATCGACAAGGGCCGGAAACTGCATTCCGAACTGGTGCAACACTATCTGTCCTCCGTTACGACCAGCAGCCAGGATTGGTGGCTGACGCTTTCCTTTGCCCGGCACGCCATTAGCAAAAAGCAACTGGAATCTGCAGTGCGGATGCGCCTGGACCGTCTGAAGCATACCAAGGATTCCGTCCGCAACAGCACTTGCGCGCACATGCTCGAGACCGGAGACCTGCCTTTTGTCCAAAGGCATGTACTGCAATTGGGCTTGCGGCACCACAAAGAGGAAACGAAGACCCTCAAAGAATTGCTGGCAGATGTGCTTACGGGCGGGCACAATGATTTTTACCTGAAAGAAGGAGAGAGAGCATGAGACGTTTCCTGCTCCTGTTTATGATGTTGGGCGCTGTGATGCTGGCAGCCCAAGGTGGATTCCTCACTTTGCAGGAAGCCCGGGAACTGGCTTTGCAGAACAATGCGGCCTACCAGGCCAAACTGGCGGAATACCAAGCTGCTGAATGGGGCAAGGTTTCCGCATTGGGCAACTTTTTGCCCACCCTGAGTCTGGATGGCAGCTGGCTCTACATGGACCCGGCTGCTACGGTGACTGCCGGGCCTGCCTCCATCACGCTGAATAACGATTTCCGCACCCTGGGCCTGTCGCTCTCGCAACCCCTGTTTTTGGGCGGAAAACTCTGGCAGGGCTACCAGATATCCAAACTTACCGCTGGTATGGCCCAAACTGAACTTACCGGGCAGAGGCTGACATTGCTGAACGAGGTGGATAGACTCTATCTGGGAGTTCTGCAAACGAAGGACCTGCTTGCTTTAAGCGATCTGGACCTGCGTTCTGCGACCCGGAACCTGGAACTCGCCCAATTGAAACTGGACAACGGCTTGATCTCCAGCGCCGATTACTTGCGCTTCCAGAGCCGGCTGGCCTCCAAGGAAGTGGCTGCGCTGCAATCCCGGACGGCCCTGCAACTGGCGCAATTGAACCTGCGCAACACCCTGGGGATCGACTTCATGCCTGAAGTGGATGATCTGCCCGGATTGGAGCAGGATGCCAGCCTCCAAGCGCTGTATGATTACGATTTCCAGAATACGGAAGCCCTTACTACTATGGCACTGGAAAAAGGTAAAACCGGCAACATGGCCCTGCAACTACTGGATTCGGGCGTGGAACTTTCCCGCCGGGCATATCAGATCCGCAAAGGCTCCTTCCTGCCTTCCCTGATGCTGGTCGGCAGCCGCCAATACGAGGAAAACGGCATCGACCGCTACAAGTTCACGCCCTCCACCCAAGTCATCCTATCCGCCTCGCTTCCGCTGCTGCCTCAAGTGGGCAACTACGCGGAACTGAAGAAGGCGGAATTCAACTACCAAAAGGCACGGTTGGAAGTGCAGACCGCCATCAACGGAATTCAGTTGGGCACCGAAGCCGCAGTGTTGAGCCTGGTGAGCGCGGCGCAGCAACTGCGGGCGGCACGCCTGGCGCTGGACTACACGCAGACAAGTTATGAACAGCTGCAGGAGCGGTTTCGCTTGAATCTGATCTCCTCCACCGAAATGCTGGATGCCGACCTGATGCTTTCTTCGGCCCGGATCGCTATGGATGGAGCGGTTTACGGCTATCATAAAGCCCGCCTCGCCCTGGTGGACATCATGGGCTTGGAATCGGCCTCTGAACTCGACGCAATGATTATCACTGGAGCAAACATATGAAACACAGATATCTTTCCCTATCCCTGCTGGCCCTCATCCTCACGGTCTTTTCCTGCGGAAAGGGCAAAGGCCCGGCCAGCCAATCCAAAGACGAAAAACAGCCTGTGACCGTGGAAGAACTTACATTGCGGGAACTGGACGACTTCATCACCGTGTCCGGCAAACTGGAAGGGATCACCGACATCACCATGAGCAGCGAGACCTCCGGCCGCGTTCTGCAAGTGTACAAGAAACTCGGCGACCAGGTAAGCCGCGGCGACAGGATCGGCAGGGTGGACAACGGCGCCATCCAATACCGGCTGGATCAGGCTGAGGCTGCTGTGGCTTCGGCTCAGGCCAGCTTTGAAAACGCCCAGCGGAATCTGGATTATGCGGAAACATCATTGCAGAGGAATCTGATCTCCGCCGCAGAATACAACATCGCCCTTACGGGATTCAAGGCGGCGAAAGCGGCGCTGGATGGAGCCAAAGCCGGGCTGGAAACGGCTCAGAACGGCGTCAGTGGATCCTACTTCACGGCTCCCGAATCCGGTGTGATTTCCAACCTGAACATTATGGCCGGGCAGTTCATCAATGCCGGAGCTCCGGTGGCCACGATAACCGATGCCCGACGTCTGATCGTCAAGACCGGCGTGGGCGAAACCCAGATCGGAAAACTCCGCACAGGCCAACGAGTGGAAGTGAGTTATCCCGGCTTGGAGGAAACCTTGTCTGGAACAATACGCGGTTTCGGGATCCGGCCCCTGGCTGGTTCCGCCACCTATCCCGTAGAGATTGAGATCGCCAATCCCCGTTCGCTGTTACCTGGCATGGTTGTTTCTGCCAGGATCCTGACCACGCGTTACACCGACCTGCTCTTCAGTTCGATCACCAACTTCAGCAAGGAATTCGATAAAACCTACGCCTTCGTGATCGATTCCGACGGCAAGGCCCGCAAACGCGAAGTGTCGATCAGCCAGGTCATCGGTGAGTATGGAGTGATCGCCAGCGGATTGGAAGCCGGAGAACGCATCGTGACCAGCGGAGCGGAAAACCTGGAAGACGGCAGCCCAGTGGAAATCAGGAAGTAGCCCATGAAGGTAGCCGAAGATTCCATCAAGCAGTCCATCCTGATCAACATCCTCACCATCGCGATCCTGCTTCTGGGCGTGTCTTCCATGCTCAGGCTGCCTCGCGAAGAGTATCCCGCGGTTGATTTCGGCCGCGTTATAGTCATCGTTCCCTATCCCGGGGTCTCCCCCGCTGAGATCGAACAACTGATCACCACCAAGGTCGAGACCGAACTCGCCGACCTCGACGGCCTGGATTACATTTCCAGCTATGCCGAGGAAGGCAGGGCAACGATCAGCGTGGTTTTTGACGCCTCCAAGAACTCCGAGGAGGCCTACGACCTGGTGGCCCGGGAACTGAACAAAATTACGGACCTGCCCTCCGATGCCCTCGATCCTGTGGTTATCCGCTTGAATATGCGCGAGGTGAATCCCATCTCCCAGATCGTGGTAGGAGGCGATTTCTCGCCCCTGTCCCTGCGTGAGATCGCGGAAGATCTCAGAAAAGGCATCCTGGATGTAAGCAACGTCTCCAAAGTGGAACTGGTGGGAGCCCGTGACAGGCAGGTCTGGGTGGACGTGGACCAGGCCAAGATCGACGCCTACGGGATCAGTCTGAGCGAGATCTCGGGCCTCTTGCAAGGCCGAAATCTCAACATCCCCGGCGGCACTACAAAGTTTGGCAAGACGGAATTCCTGGTGCGTACCCTGGGTCAATTCAACTCCCTGGAGGAGATCGGCTCCATGGTAGTCCAATCCGACGCTTCCGGACGGGCTATCCGTATCTCCGACGTTGCCGCCGTGAAAGACACCCTTTCCCGCACCCAGACCATTGCCAAACTGAATGGCCAGGAGAGCATCAGCATCTTTGTCTATAAGAAGGCCGACGGCAACATCATCAAGGTCATGGAGGACGTACGGGCCTACATCAAGGAATTCGAGCGCCGCGTTCCCGGTGCCAAGGTCAGCGTCCGCAACGATGGCTCGATAGATGTCCGCAACGGGATAAACGCCCTGGGTTCCAGCGCCTTTAAGGGTATCATTCTGGTCTTTGTGTCGCTATTGATTTTCCTGGGCTGGCGTAACGCGGTATTCGCTTCATTCGGAATTCCCCTCTCCATCCTTATCACTTTTATCTTGCTGCCATTTTTCCATATCACCTTGAACAACCTCACCATCTTCGGCCTGATCATCGTGGTGGGAATGGTGGTGGACAATTCGATCGTGGTGCTGGAAAACATCCATCGCTACCGGGAACTGGGATACGAGCACAAGGCCTCCATCGTGGAAGCAGTCCAACAGGTGATATCACCGGTCTTTGCCTCCACGCTCACGACGGTTGCAGCCTTCATGCCGCTGCTATTGATGGGTGGTATCTTTGGCCAATTCCTGGAAGTCTTCCCCATCGTGGTCACCATAGCCCTGTTGGGATCCTGGTTCCAGAGCATGATCATCCTGCCCACCAACGTCCATCAATTCGGCCGCGGACTGCCTACAGGCGAAGACCGCACCACGCGGCTCATCAGGCCTGTGGTCAAGATCTACCGCAAGGTGGTCACCCGGGCATTGCGTTATCGCTGGTGGTCCATCGGTTTTGTGATCTTGCTGTTCTTCATCTCGCTGGGGATCCTGGCCAGCGGAGCCATCAAGTTTGAGTTCTTCCCCGGATCCCAGGCCCAGACTATCTCCCTGCAGCTGCAAACCCCCACTGGCACTTCGCTGAAAGAGACCGACCGCATCGTCGGCCAGGTTGAGCAGTTCATCTTGAATATGCCGCAAAAAACGGACGTGGAATATGTGGTCAGCAACGTCGGTTCGATCGGCGGAGAGGGAATGCGCACCATCAAGACTTCCAGCGCCCAGGTAAACATCGACCTCGTCCCGCTCAAAGAAATGAAATACACGCAGGAACAGATCCGCAAAACTCTGCGCGATTACCTGGACACTCTGCCCGGCCTCTACACCTATAAATTCGCGGCCTCGATGGCAGGCCCGCCTGTTGGCAACGACGTGGAACTCCGCATCAAAGGACCCAAACTGGAACGCCTGGCTTACATCAGTGAGATCGTGAAAGGCAATCTGGCCCGCATTCCCGGAGTTGTGGACATCGAGGACAGCTACGATAAAGGAAAGATGGAAGTGCGCATCGTTCCCAATCAGGAAAAACTCTCCATGGCCGGACTCAGCGTGGCGCAGATCGCCTCCACGATCCGCACCGCCAGCACTGGCAGCGAAGTGACGCAGTACCGTGGTGACGGTGTGGAAGAGCACCCCATCCTGGTGAAGCTGGACGATCGCTACACCCAGGACCTGGAGATCCTGAAAAACCTCAAGATACGTACCAGGACCGGCGATCTGATCGCCATCCGCGACTTGGGCGAATTTAGTTTCGACAGCAGCATTTCCCGCATCGAACACCGCGACGGCGACCGTGTGATCATGGTGACCGCATCTGTGGCAGAATACGAGCAGGGAGGGCGCCAAGCCAAGCGCACCACCTCCGAAGTCGTCACCGCTTTGATGGGCGACCGCCTGCGCGGAACCAAAGGCACGCTCTCCAATTTTGAACAGCGCTTCCCTGGCTATTCCATGGAATTCGGCGGTGTCCAGGAAGAGCAGCGGAAATCCTATTCCTCATTGGGAATCGCGTTCCTGTTCGCCCTTTTGGGGATCTTCACCATCCTCGCCTCCCAATTCCGCAGTTACGTACAGCCCCTGATCGTGATGATGACCATCCCCTTTGCCTTCATAGGCGTGATCTTCGGTTTGCTGGTCACCGGCCTGTCCTTCTCGCTGAACACCATGATCTCGGTGGTTGCCCTGGCTGGAGTTGTGGTCAACAACGCCATCCTGCTCATCGATTTCATCAATATCGAGCGCGAGAAGGGCGTTGACCGCTGGCACGCCATCATCAACAGCGGATCGGCACGCCTGCGTCCCATCTTGCTGACTACGGCAACAACCGTGGCGGGAATGCTGCCCCTGGTCTTTTCCAGCGATCC
>DAHVPC010000091.1 GCA_027318475.1 Candidatus Cloacimonadota bacterium
TGGCTTTGTTCACTGCGTCCCCGGGGGTTGCGGTCAATCACTTCTCAATCACTAGTCAATCACTTCTCAATTATTGACGCTTGATTGACTAGTGATTGAGAAGTGATTGACTGCTGGAGGCGGGGGCGGAATAAGCGTGGACAAAAAAACGGACGCGCGAATAAGTGACTTTTGACACGAATCAAGAGGTGTGAAGCATGGACGCAAGCAAAGAGTTACTCGGTGAACTGGCGGCGCTGCAGAATCCGCGCAAGGCAGTGGGCGCGGCGAAGTTTTTCCAGGCCAGGCCAGGCGGCTATGGCGAAGGCGACTTTTTTTGGGGCTTGAATGTACCCGATCAGCGTGTTCTTTCCCGGCGCTATTACAAACTGCTCAAACCCTTGGAAGTGGCGCCCTTGCTGCGCCACGAAGTCCATGAAGTGCGGCTGTGCGCGCTGATGGTATTGGCGCTACAGTTTCAGAAGGCGCGCGATGACGCTCAAAAAGCCGCCATCGCGCAAATCTACCGGGAGAATCTGCCCTACGTCAACAACTGGGACCTGGTGGACAGCAGCGCGCCGCAGATTTTGGGCGCCTGGTGTGTGGAACACGGCGCCGGGGAATTGGCGGAACTGGCCAGAAGCGGGAACTTGTGGGCGCAGCGCGTGGCGATGGTGGCAACGCAGGCCTTTATCCGGGCGGGGAACTTTGCTCCGGTTCTGGAGATCGCGGAAATCCTGCTGCAGCACAAGCACGACCTCATCCACAAGGCTGTGGGCTGGATGCTGCGCGAAATGGGCAACCGGGACCACGCTCTGGAATACGGCTGGCTGCTAAAGCACTACCGGAAAATGCCGCGGACGATGCTGCGCTACGCGATAGAGAAATTCGCGGAGCCAGTGCGGCAGGGCTTTTTGAAGGGCACGCTGTGATCTGCCTGGTTGAGCGCTCCTACTTCAGCAGCAGCATCTTCCGGGTGTGGGCCTCGCTGCCCGCGTTCAACATATAGAAATAGACGCCGGAGGAAACCTCGCGTCCCTGTTCGTCGCGGCCATCCCAAAGCACGGTGTGTTCCGCCGCCTGTTTTTCGCTTCTGACCAGCGTTTTCACCAGCTGGCCCTTGAGGTTGTAAACCGCAAGATCCACCTGGGTGGGTGCTTTGAGGCGGTAGCGGAGGGTTGTGCTGGGGTTGAAGGGGTTGGGGTAATTGGGGTAGAGGACGGCGTCCGGAGTTGGAATCAGGCCGGGATCGAGCGCCTGGGTGGTGGGATTGCCGACCATTTGCGCCCAGAGGTTGGTGTGTTCGATGGGCTCGTCTTTGTAGCCGCCGTAGGAAGAGCCGTCGGTCCAGGTCACGAGGGCCCTGTTTCCCAGCGCTGTGGCACTCAGCGAGTGCAGGTACATGTGGCTGGTGGAAATGCCGTAAGGCCCGGCGCCCCAGATTTCGCCCTGCGGAGACACATATTGATACCCGATGGAGGCCGGTTCCGTGGTTTGGGGATTGTAATCATAGACCACCCAGCTGACCAGAAAGGCGTCGTTGGCCAAGCGGGCAGGCCTGGCCAAACTAATATCCGGGTCATCCGTGAGGAGCACAGCGTCCCAGAGGGCACAAGGCGCGTATTGAAAGCGCTGCAGATATCTTTGGGTTTCGCTGGCAGGATACTCAGTCCAGAACAGAGAAAAGTCCGCGCTGCCGAAATCGGCGTAACGCGGATAGACGTAATTGGGAGTGTCCAGAACCAATGCGCCGGTCGGAGCCAGCAACAGTTGCCCATCGGGGCTGAGCAGCTGGGCCATGACGCAGGTGCCCAGATCGTTGGAAGATTCGCTGTAAAGGGCGAAGACGCCTTCCGGCCGCATTTGCATAGCGATGCCCTGGCGGCTGAAAACATCGACGCCGCTGCCGCTGCTGATCTGGTTGCCGATCGGGCTCCAACCCGTTTCCGGAGAGCCGTCGGACTCGCTGAACCTCTGCACGTACACATGGGTGTAGGCGCCGGATGAGGTCAAACGCCGGGAGTAGAGCGCGTATCTGCCGTCGGTGCCTGCGAGGCGGCTGTCGCAGATTTCCGGGTCCTGGAGCAGGTTGACGCCGTTTTCGCCCCAGAGGGCTTGCCCGCCCACGATCTTCTGAGCGCGGATCGAGCCCAGATAGCCGGTCTGGTAGGGGCTTTGGAGGTTCCAAACCACATAGACGGCGCCATTTTCCTCGCTGACCTGGATGCTTGAAATATAGCCGCTGTCTGGATGGAGCGCCACACGCAAACCCGTTTCCTCCCATAGCCTGGTGCCGTTCGCGTCCAGCAATTGCGCGTAGAGTCCATAGTTTCCGGTCCGGCGGTCATACCAAACCACGACCGTTTGGTCGTTGGGGAGGATTTTGGCGCTGGCGAGGTATTGGGACGCGCCGGTGAAAGCGGTTACGGGAACGCCGTTGGGGGCAAAATCGAAGCTGCCGTTGGGATTGACCGCCTGCATGTAGACCTGGCAATTGTCGTCACCCTGGCGGTCGTCGTCCCACAGGATGAGATTGTCGGTGCTGCGGGCAAGGGTGATTTTGCCTTCGGTCCACATGCTGTTCAGGCCGCCGTAGAGCAGCCTGCCGCCAGGTTCCAAAACTGGTGCGCCATTAAGGTCCAGTTTCTGGTAGCGGAGGCCGTAGATGCTGGCGCTGCGGGAAGCCCAGGCCACCCAAAGGTTGTCTCCGGAACGGTGAAGATTGGTGAAAACCAAGCCGCCCGGATGCATGCACAACGGGACGCTGGGATGCCATAAAGCGGCGCCGCTGGCCGAAATGCGCTGCGCGTAGAGGTCACCGCCCCAGTATTGGCCGCTGGCGCGGATCCAGGTCAGGAAACAGCCGCCGTTTCCATCCGGAAGGGCGTTAACGCAGCGGGTATCGTAATAAAGTTCGAAATTCGGTTCGACCAGGACTCCGTCACCCCACATCGCTTGCCCCGTGGCACTAAACTTGTGCAGATAGAGGCCGTTGGAGTTGTTGCCTGCGTCATAATGGATCGCGGGCATCAACAGCGTGGCGTCGGACTCGGAAAAATGCAGCCCCAGCGAGGCGTTCCAGTTCGCTCCGATGGGTGTGAGCGCCTGAGCTTGCGGCCAGGCCGGAATTCCCGCGTAAGAGAACTGCTGCAGGTACTGAATGGAGTCCATGTAGTATTCGGACCAGGTGAGATACACGCAGTCGATCCCCTGGCAGAGCAAGCCGGAGCGGTTTGTGCGCACGCTGTCGCCCAGGCAAACCGGCGCGTTCCAGAGCGGATTGCCGTCCATCCCATAGCGGTGCAAATAGACGCGGGAATTGGATTCGTAATCTGAGGAGTAGGCAAAGATCACGCCGTTATCGCCATCGGGCAGGATGGAGGTGATGGTGTAGTAGTTCAGGTTGGTGAGGTTGACGCCGCTTTCCTGCCAGCGCCGCGTTCCGTCCGCCGCGTAGCTTTGGGCGCAGGTGTAGATACTCCCGTCGGATTCACTGGTCCAGGTCAGGATCACGCCGCCCAGATTATCCGTTACAAGGCGCAGACCGTATTTGTAAGCCACGTTGTCGGTGACCGGAATGCCGCCTGTCTGCCACAGGATCTGGGCTTCGGAGTCGATCTTCTGGATGCGGATGTCGCCAATTGGCCGGGCATAGGTGTCGATCCAGGCGACCATGTAGTAACCGTCGGAAGTTCTGGCCAGCACGGGGTTTTTCTGAAAGCCGGGCTTGTTGTCCACGGCGCGGGGTTCAGCCCAGACCGGGTTTCCTTGGCCATTGACGCGCTGGACGTAGATATCGCGGGTGTCGGCATGGGTGTCCGACCACACGGCCAGAAAGCCGTTTCCGGAAATTCTGGCGCTGGCCTGGTTCCATTCGAGCGCAGTGCTGGAGCGCACTTTGAGGTTGTTTTCCCATAAAGGGGTGGCGGATAGAGGAACCGCCGCCAGGCATAGAAGGATCAGCCATTGGAGTTTCATCTCGGCCTCCTCGGTCAGAGTGCCGTCTGGCGCCGATCAGTTGGCGGGCTGGCTAGTCCGCCCAGGTGGAACTTACGTCGTCAGCAGCGGAATATTTGTAATATATTCAGGCAGCAATTAAGGTTCCACAATGCGGATTTTTATTTCCCAAGCCTGCCCAGCGAGGAATGGCAGGCCTGCGCGGACCTTACGGGTTCCGCGTGATCCGGGAACGCTGTAGGACGGATACTTAAGTGGCGGCGTCCATTTCATCCAGCGGGATGTTCAGTTCCTCCGTGCCGGGCACCACGAAACGTCCGGACTGGATGATCAGGGTGCGGGTGCCGTCCTTGGCGACCGCGGCGATGGACTGCAGCATATCGTAGGGCAGGGTGATGTCCATGTGTTTCTGGGTGTAGGCGCCCACGGGATCGTCCTTGCGGGTGGCGGACTTTTCGTTTTCCACCGCGATCATTTCCTTGCCGTTGACAAAGCTGGGGTGGGGGGCGTCCTCTTCGTGGCTGTAGCAGGTGTCGCCGATGGCGAAGTGCGGGCCCATCTTTTCGATTATCAGGATGGGCAGCAGCGCCTGGATGTCGTATTTACGGGCGATCTGGTAGGCCAGGGTGTTGGTGCCGATGGCGAACTCGCCGATGGGCAGGGTATCGTGGGGCAGGAGCAGGTTTTCGTGGATGAATTTTTTGCCTTCCGCGGGATCGCTGTAATTGGTGCAGGAATAATCCTTGACCCAGCCGTCCTCGAAATGCACGCGGAGGTTGAAATAGCGCAGGGCGCCCAGATAGATGTCCTCCACGTGGAGGGTGCCGGTCGTGCCCTGCAGCACAGGCGAGGTGAAGACTTCGCCCACGGGGATGTTCACGTCCGCCACGCAGTTTTCGAAATTGGTCTCTTTGGCGGGGTCATTGATGGTGTGCATCTTGACCAGGATATCCGTGTCGTTGCCGGGTTTTCCCTTCACGTGGACGTATTCCGCGGTATCCAGCACATCGATGATGTTTTGCTGGATGCGGGCATAGCGTTCGCTATCCAGCAGGTTGATCTTGAGGGTGTCGGCGAAGATCTCCTTGAAACGCTTTCCGATCTCCGGGGAGGGGAAGGCGATGATGCTGAAACTGGCTTCGTCGCGGCGG
Source organism: Candidatus Cloacimonadota bacterium (assembly GCA_027318475.1). Lineage (GTDB taxonomy): Bacteria > Cloacimonadota > Cloacimonadia > Cloacimonadales > Cloacimonadaceae > Syntrophosphaera. Next base: position 5,088 of record DAHVPC010000091.1, read on the forward strand.
TAATACTTAAAGTACAGTTGGGCGTTGCGCGCGTTGAGTTCGCGGAAGAGGGTTTGCTGTTCCGGGCTGAGTTTCAGCGCCGCGGCTTTGGCTTCAGGAGCAAAGGGCGTCTCGCCAAAAAGTTCCACATACACAGGTCCGGCCTGCAGGGCGATCGTGTCTTTCAGGGCTTCCCAAACAGCGCCGGTGGTCTGCAGGGACAGTTCCAGGTAATCGCGGTCCAAAACCAGGGCATTGTCGAAGCGGTGATCGTAGTTGAACTGGCGGTTGATGCCCTGAGAAAGCGGCTGCGCGATAATCGGGATGATGCCTATGTGGACGAGTTCCGCGCTGAGCATCTTGCCCAATCGCTCCATTCCGCAGGGGAAAATCAGGTTGGCGTAGCGCTTTTTCGTGTAGTCCTTCTTGCCGCGGACAAAGCCGTCGACCCAGCTCTGGACGATAAATCTGGCGATGGCCGCCAGTTCTTCCTCGGGATATTTGTTCACGAATTCGGCCATGGCGATGTCGTGCTCGCTGAGGTAGAAGCCGTAGCGATAGAGGTAGCGAAGGTCGGTCAGATCGGCGGTTTCCAGCACTTCACGATAGTAGTCGGCCTCGGGACTGAAGCGCTGGTGGCTTTTCCAGGCGACCCTGTCCTCGAAATCGGAGAGTTCGGCGGCGCGGTAATCCGCCAGCCAGGCCGCGTAGTCGGTGTTGCCGGCCGCGGCTTTTTCGTAGAGGGTGAAGTAAAGCTGGGTGAGGATCATGGGGTCAAGGAAGTTTTGCCGCAGCAGGTGTTGGCGGACTGCGCGCGCATTGAGGTAGATCGCCGCAGCCAGCCCTCCCAGTTCGGCGCCATACTCTTGCACGGCGAATTCGGGGTTGCCGGGGCAGCTGGCGTAGCCGGAAGCGGGGTCCAGAGCGGCGTAAAAAGCCTTGTTAGTCTCTTCCAATAAGGAAAGCGGGGTCAGTTTCAGTTCGGGGTCGTTGGTAAGCAGTTCCAAAAAGTCGGCTGACTGCAGCAAAACCTCTTGGGTGGCGGCAAAGAATCCGCGCAGGGGAAGGCTTTCCGGGATCTCCAGGGCACGGAGTTGTGCGGTCAGGGTAGCAAATTCCGGCTGGGGTGCGCTCATGCGGGATTGCAGGGCTTGATAGGAAGCGTTCATGTGGTAACCTCGTATATGTATTTACTATTATATCTAACTAACGCTTGGGCAAGGGAATCTGTTGGGGATTTTTCGTCAAGGGATATTCCCCTGAAGGGGTGGCCAACGGTTGCTGCCAGCGGATTCTTGTTGACGGAATCGGGTCATCCGGCGTACATGCGTATTTATTTCAACAGCATAACAGACAGGAGTATAGATATGTTTTTGACCGATGCCCAACTCATGAGCGAGATCGCCCGCTGCGAGTTCTGCGCCGAGAAACCATGCAAGGCCGCCTGCCCCTGCGATTGCTCGCCCGCGGATTTCATCATGGCCGCCTCGCAAGGCCGCCCCTCCGATTTTAAGCGCGCCGCCGGAATAATCCTGGCCAGCAATCCCCTGGGCGGCATCTGCGGCAGCGTCTGCCCGGACTACCATTGCGTGCGGGCTTGCTCCCGCGAGAAGTTCGACACTCCCATCCAGATCCCCGCGGTGCAGGCCGCGATTGTGCGCAAAGCCCGGGAATTGGGCCAGGTGCCGGAGTTCGATTCAGCGGCCTCCAATGGGAAGAAAGTCGCGATCATCGGCGGCGGGCCTTCCGGAATCGGAGCGGCAGTCACCCTTACCCAATTGGGTTACAGCGTGGAGATCTTCGATCCCGAACCTTTGGGCGGCCAGGCGAACCTGATCCCCTCCGAGCGTTTGGACAGAGGCGTCCTGCTCTCGGACCTGCTGTTTCTGACCGAGACCTTCCAGATCAAACACCTCCGGAAAAAAGCACCCAACGCCGCGGAGCTGCTCCAGAAGGGTTACGCAGCCCTTATCCTGGCAGGAGGTTTGAACGATCCTATCCGCCTCAACATCCCCGGCGACGAAACCGCGCTTTACGGCATGGACATCCTCAGAAACCCCGGCTGTTACGACTTTTCCGGCAAACGGATCGCCCTCGTGGGAGGAGCTATCGCTGCGGACCAAGCCCTTACCGCTGCCCAAAATGGCGCCGCGCATGTGGAAATGCTCACCCTGGAAGCCTGGCACGAAATACCGCTCATGGAGGACGAAAAGCGTGGTTTGATCGAAGCGGGAGTCGCATTCAGCCCCCGCACCCGCATCTCTGAGATCATAAACGAAAACGGCAGGACAGTGGGCATCAAAACCAGGCGCGTGCAACTGCCTCCCGACGAAGCCTTCCATCCCTCGAAAATCCAGGACGAACCAGGGGCCGGCGAGCAATACCGTCCCTTCGATATGGTCGTGATCGCCGTGGGCAACCGACCCACCCTAAAAGAAAGCGGCCCCGGCATCTACGCTTGCGGGGACCAGGCCAACGGCCCCACCACCGTAGTGGAAGCAGTTGCCGCGGGTAAAAACGTGGCGGTGCAGGTGGACGCCGAACTCAGGCAGGCGGATTACACAGAGCCAGAAAAAGCCACCAAGAGCTGCTTCCCGGTCTTTGGCTGGAAGAAGCATCCCGTGCCACTCACAGCCGATTTCTTCGGCCGCAGGATCGACTCCCCCTTCCTGCTTTCCGCGGCTCCGCCTACCGATGGCTACGAACAGATGAAACTGGCTTACGAAGCGGGTTGGGCCGGCGGCATCATGAAAACCGCCTTCGACGGCCTGGATATCCACATCCCCGGCGAATACATGTGGGTGTGGGGCGGCAAGACCTTCGCCAATTGCGACAACGTTTCCGACCATCCCCTGGACCGCGTCTGCGATGAAATCAAGCGCCTCGTCAGGGAATTTCCGGACCGCCTGACCATGGCTTCCACCGGCGGGCCCGTCACAGGCGACGATGCAGCCGACAAAGCCGTCTGGCAGTCCAACACGCGCAAACTGGAGGCCGCCGGCGCCATGGGCATCGAATACTCCTTGTCCTGTCCTCAGGGCGGCGACGGCACGCATGGCGACATCGTGGCCCAAAACGCCGAGTTGACCGCCAAGATCATCGATTGGGTGATGGATATCTCCAATCCAGCCATCCCCAAACTATTCAAACTTACCGGCGCCGTCACTGCCATCTATCCCATCATCTCCGCGGTCAAAGCAGTGCTGGACAAATATCCGGGCAAGAAAGCCGGCATAACACTGGCGAACACCTTTCCCTG
>DAHVPC010000092.1 GCA_027318475.1 Candidatus Cloacimonadota bacterium
CCCTTCGACCGCATTCCGCGAGGCTGGCAAACCCTGGTCAAATACGTCAGGGACGGGCACTTCGCCGCGGATTGGTGCACGCCGGGCTCCTGCCTGGAAGAAGTGGTGCAGACGGATGAAGGCGTCTGCATGGACATCTTCATCCGCCTGCGGTTAAAATGATCCGCTCTATCTTGCTCCGCTGACTGCGCGCACCTCGTAAAACTTCTCATTACCCACTGCTTCCGTATAATCGGTGTCGGTCTCGATGTGCAGGGTTCCGGTTTCCGTGGGCGCGTTCTTCACCAGTACCTTATAGTAGGCGCTGCCGAGGATCTCGTCCCAGGAGAGGGTGATCTGCGAACCATTAATGGTGAAGGCCAGGTTCAGGGGCGTGAAATTCACCGTGAAGGGGTAGATCTGCTCCAAACTCTTGCGCCCCAGAGCGTCCACAGTCCACAAATGCATTTCGTAAACGCCGTCCTGCTGCAGATGCGTGATCGAAGCAACGACCGGCGCTGAGACGTCTTCGGCCGGGGAACTGAACTGGTGGGCAAAAACCTGGTTCGGGTCGGCGCCAGAGCCTATGAAATACCATTCTACGCGGGTGAGGTTTTCGATCTCGGCGGATTGATAGTAGAAAAGACGGCTCATGACCTGGCTCTTTAAGCCTGCGGAGTTTACCGCCACGACGTTCAGCATGTGCATGCCGGGCGCGACGCCCATAACTGCCGGATCGAGGTTGAAGGTGAGTTCCGTGGCGGTGGGATCGCCGTTGAGCGGAATCGGCGCTAAAGTTTGCCCTATGGCCTCGTTGCCGTCGAAATAGCAGATGACGCTGTTCAGGTTCGGCACGGTGGAGGGTATCTTAACGAAGTTGCGGGCGGCGTTCTGGCTCCAGTACCCCAGGGTGTTCCGAGCCCGGATGTTCAGTGTGTGCATCCCATAGGGCAGGCCGGCGGTACCGATCGCGTCCAGATAAACGACCTGGCTGCCGGGGCTGAAACTAAGCGCGGTGCCGTTGCCGTAGCCCGGATCGGCGTCGAAATAATACTCCAACCGGGTGATGTTGGCGGGATCCGTGCCGCTCTTGAAGAGCAGGCGGTGGCCGGTCTGGCTCCATTTGCCGGTGTTGTCCCGAGCCCGGGTGTAGAGGACGTGCAGGCCGCCGCTCAGATTGGCAGCGGAGATATTGGCGCTGACCGTGGCATCGTCGCCTCCGGAAAAAGACAGCGGCGTGCCGTTGCCGTAGCCCGGATCGGTATCCCAAAAGTACTCGATACGATTGATGGCCGCTGGCAGCAGAAGAATGAAGCCGCTCAGCAGCAGGATGAGCATTGCCTGTTTGAGCATGGCAGCCTCAGTTGTTGGAGCGGGCGCCGATCTGGATGGGAATGGTGAATCCGGTGGCCGGCGCCACGAAGTTGTAAATCGTGGGGATGGCCGGGATGCCGGAAAGTTTGTAAGGTGTGGCGCCTCCGAACATGCCGCAGTCCGCACCACCCACACCGGCTCCGATGGCGGGCGAACCGTCGCAGAGTTGGTAATAGCCATCGGTGCTGCCTGTCTGCATAAAGATCTGGTCTGCCACATTATACAGATTGGTGGGATCGTTCGTATAACTAGACCAGTCAAAGCCAAAATCCCCCAGCACGGTGTGGTGGATGCTGGTGCTGCCCGAAACGGCAAAAGGGAATTCCCAAGGATAGCTATGCCAGCCAATGACGCAGTTGTAAACCTCGGTGTTCACAAAGCGGCAGCCGCCCCTGACAGTATTGTTGTAAAAGGTGCTGCTGCAGCCGTCCTCCATGTAGTATGCCCAGTTATTGCCGATACCATAGGGGATGAAATTGTTGGCCACCACGACCGTGGATGGGGAATAGACATACAGGGGATAGTTATAGTATGGAACATTGTTGAAGAAGTTCTGCAGCACCATGCAGTTGTTGGCGCTTAGGGTCACTACGCTCAAGTTATTGCGTTGTAGCACAACATTGGCCGCGCTGACAGAGGCACTAGAAATAACCAGCCCGCTGGCCAACGACCCCTCTGAACCGGCCTGGAATGACAGATAATCAATCGCTGCGATCATCTGGTTATACTGCAGGCCGCCATTCTGGTTGAGGAAATAACCGGGGCCAATGAGAGTGAGGCGCTTGGTGAGGGCGGCGGGCGAGCCATAGGACATCCCGGAGCCGTATACATACAAAGTGTCGCCGTTTACCACTTGAGAGCTGCTGAAGGCGGCATCCAGGCTGTTGAAGTTGGAAGTGACGCCGGCGTTGTTGTTCACATGCCAGATGGTTGCGAAAGCGGAAAGGAAAGCCAAAGAGAAGAGGGCGATGAGAAGGGACTTTTTCATGGTTTACTCCTTGTCGTTATTTATCTAACGCCGAAAGCGGTGAGAGGCCGGCTGGCGGCGCTGCTGTTCCGTTCAGAGGCCGGGAAACGTGCTTAAATACTCCCAGCCTGCGTTACAAGGTGCAAAAGGGAACCTTACGTGATCCTGCAATCAATTGAATGCTTGATATTCAATGCCAAAAAAGTCGTCAAGTAAAATCTACGGTATCGCCTTCCAGGATTTGGTGGGAAGAAATTCGAGCGCCGGGGATCTTGAACGGGGGATTGTGTGCTATCTACGCTACAGCAAACCCCAACGCCGACGGAAGAACAGCTCGAGGCAGAATGCGAGGAGGAAGAGGCTGAGGACGTACCACTTGCGGTAGAGGGGAAAGTCCAGGCGCAGCTCGAGTATCTTGCTTTGGGCGGGCAAGGGTGTGAAGTCTTTGAGGGAGGCCGGATGGAGCAGTTTTCCGCCTGTGTCGGAAGCCAGCCAGGCCAAGAGCGGTAGGTTGTAGTCGAAATCCCGCACTTCGATGGAGGAACTGGCCACGTTGAAGCGTCCGGAACTCTTTTCGCCGCTTACTTTGTCGTTGATCTCAAACCGGTATTGCCCGGCTTTGTCCAAACTCAGCCTGGCTCCATATTCGCCGCCTGATTGGGTCATGAAATCGCGGAAGACTTCCTTGTTGCCGGCGTCGAAGACCTTCAGTTCGGGGTTGAGGTCGAGGCGCAGGGAACGGATGTCGTCTTCGGCGCGCAGCCTCAGGTCGATCTCTTCGCCCAGGAAGTAGCTGGAGTTGTAGATGGGGTTGTAGCCGCTGGACGTGGTGTTGGCCAGCCAGGTGAGGCAGTTGGCAAGGAGTTTCTTGTAGCCTCCGGAGCCGCTCTGCAACTGCCATTTCCAGAGGTTGAGAAAGGCCAGGGCGATGGCTTTGGAGTTGCCCACGCTGCGTACCGCGATGGCCGGTGAGTTTTGGGGGTTGTTGATGGTGCCCAGAACCTCGGCGGATTTGGCAGCCGTGACGTAATAGTAGTCCAGGGGCGGGATCTCGCGCAATTCGGCGCTGTCCACGCTGAGCATGGGATAGGTCGCCGCTGCGGGGGTTAATTCCAGAAAACCTTGATAGGAACTGGCGATATTGGACCTCTGCAGCGGCAAAACGCTTGCCAGTTCTGCCAAAGGCAAGCCCTGGAAGAAGATCCCGGTGCCTCGCTGCTGGTTCTGCAGCACGTAGTTGAGGGGCGCGCCGCCCAGCTGGAGGCTGCCGTTGTTGACAATCACAATGGCGGCAGGATTGGCCTGGCTGATGGCGGCCACCGGTTTTTCCCCGGCGAAGATCTGGCTGCCCAAAACCCTGTAGTGCCCAACTTCCCAGCGGCTGTTTTCCGCGATGGCGTCCACGATGAACTTGTTGTCCCAGGCGGGGCTTTCGGAGATCACGACGATCTGCTGCTTGTCGGCCAGTACGTCGATGGCCCCGGGAAAACTATTGTTGTTCAAGGAGCGTTCGTTGATCCCGGTCGCCACCACTTCCACGCTGAAGGGATAGAATCCGGTCTGGGCGAAGCGCTGGGTGAAATCCAGCTTGGCGGAAACGCCGGCCTGCAGGTTCACGGACTGATTCGCCACCGCTTTCCCGCCCACAAGCAAACGGACCGTGGCGGGTCCGGAATAGTTTTCGGCCTTGATTTCGGCGCGGATGAGCGTTGGTTCGTTGCGGTAGGCCTGGCGGTTGGTGAGGGCGGAAACCACGCTCAGATCGGCTTTCCGAGGTGCCAGGGTATCCGCCACGGCGTAAAAGGGACAGCCGAATTGCTTCACCTGCCGCAGGGATTCGTCGCGCAGCCAGCCATCCGAGAGTAACAAAACTCCGCGAACCCGTCCCAGGTCGTGTTGTTTCGCCAGTTCCGCCAAAGCCGGCGCCAGCAGTGTGTTTTCGGGCCCTCCGTCCAGGCCTTGGGCAAAGTCGTATTCCAGCAATTCATAGCCGCTCTCCGCGAATTTGGCGGCGGCTTCAGCGCCTGGCTGCTTAAGGAAATCCTTTTTGCTGGAAGAGCCGCTGGCCAGGTCCATGCTGGCGGAAACGTCGCGCAGCACGATGATCTGCTGCTTCTGTTCGTCGTGCCGCAGGTAATAGAGGATGGGGCTGAGCAAGAGCAGCAGGAGGATCGCCAGGCTGACGCTGCGCAGTCCAAAGAGCAGCCAGCGCCTGCCTGGATCAAGGCTGGGCTGGGTGCGCCAGTAATAATACCCCGATACGAGCAGGGCGATCAGGCCGATGACCGCGTAAACCAGGGCTCAGAACCTCAGGTTGAAATAGGTGGCGAAAGCGATGCCCTTGGAAGAAGTGCCGGGCAGGATGGTCTCGATGGATTGGATCCCCAGTCCCAGTTCGACGACCTTGAATCTGAGGCCCAGCCCATAGGACATGCGCCAGGGATAGCCGTCGTTCCCGGATCCGTAGCCCAGATGGATGGGCAGGAACGGGATGGGGGTGAGTTCGGCGCCCACGGCGTAACGGAGCTTCCGGCTCACGTTCTCCGCTTCGCCAAAGCCCTTGATCAGATCGGCGGAAAATGAGGCCTGCCTGGTGTGGTAAAGCACAGCCACGCGCAGTTCCGGAGGCAGCGTGGTGGTGAAGGGATCGCCCTCGGTCTGCGTGTATTCGTCGGTGTAGAGGTCCTCGATGTCTTCCTGGATATCGGAGACATAGACGCTGTCGGCGGCGAAGTGGTAGGCAAAATCCTCGCGCAGCATGTTCCATCTGATGAAGCCCAATACGTTGTCCAGCGTGATGCCCACATGGAGGTTCTTGAGCGGTTCGCTATGCAGGCCCAGCAAGGCTTTGAAGCCCGCTCCGCCTGCTGCTGTGCGCTGCAGCGCGTCCATTTCGATGTTCAGGCCGTCCAGATTGGAGGAAAGGAAGCCCGTCAGTTCTGCGGTTTCCGCGCTGCCGAGGCCTGCCAAAGCGCTGACCGCGATGCCGAACTCGATGTCCGGGATCACTTTGGGCAGAGGCAGGCGGATATCGCCCCAACCCAGCGTCACATCCGCGTAACTCAGCGCGTCCACATAGTTTTCGTCCTTGGTGAATTCATACACCTGGCTGCCGTCGCCGTTGCCATACAGCGCCAGTTCCACGATCTTTTCCGTGAGGGCTGCGCGCGCTGCCAGATGCACCGATCCGCTCAAAGCCAGGTCGCCCAGCGTGAAGCCAAACAAGCCGATCTGGCCGCCGAAATTGAAGGCGAGTTTATCGTCGATGGCGTCCAGGATCCTTTGTTTGTCCTCATCGTCCAGATAGTCCTCACTCATGATGAAGTTGTAGAGGTCGATGTTCAGGGAGTTGTTGCCCGCGAAGAAGCCGATGTTCGCAGCCGGCATCCAGAAATCGGGATTTTCCGAAGAGAGCAGCGCGGGATTCCAGTAGTTGGCGTCGGCGCCTTGGGCACGCAGCATGTAGCTATCGGCGAAGAGCAGCGATTTGGAGGTGAAGGTCGTGGCGGGCAAGGCTGAAGCCAGCAGCAGGAACAGCAGGGGCAGGAATCTCTTGCTCATTCGTCTTCCCCCACGTGCATTCTAACGGTGAGCATGCTCTTCACCTGGATGTAATCCGCGGGCGAAGCGTAGATAGTCACCGGACCGTTACTGGGCTCGAAACTGAAGGTCCAGAGCAGATAGACGAAGGGGTTGGCGAACACTTCCATATCCGTTTCGCTGAGCGCCAGGCTGATGAGTTGTTCCCCGTCCTGGTTGACGTCCGGCCCGGTGTATTCGGAGGAATGCAACGTGACCGTGCGGCTCAGGGCGTAGGTGGCAGGATTGGCGGGATCGATGTTGGGGGTGGTGCCCACATAGACCGTGGCCATGGCTCCAATGGGGATGTGGTTGACGATCTGGTTGGTCAGGCTGGCCGCCAGCACGTTGTCCGAGATCAGATCCTGGTTTTCCTGCGAAAGTTCCACTTCCGTGACTTCGCTCAGTTGGAAGGTGTGGTCGAACAATTCGAAGGTGAAGGGCGCGTTGATCTGGTAACTGCAGTAAAGTTTGTCGTGCTCTTCCACGAAGCCGGGAACGCCGTTCGCGCCGCCATTGATGAGCAGGTAAGCGTCGAAGATCTCCACGGTGTCGGGCATTATCTGCAGGATCTGGCTGATGTTGTTGGCAAAGTTCAGTTCGGTGATCGTGGAGCCGGTAAGCGTTGCCGGCGCCACTTGATAGGGGTTGCCCAGATTATCCAGGATGGGGATGATCCGCACTTCGCCGGTGTTGGAATTGGTGGCCCGGATCGACCCGTGGAATTCCGCGCCGAAGCCCACTTCATTTGTCACTTCGATATATACGGAAGCTTCCTGCAATTCTATCGCTTCCTCGAGATCCAGGGGATACTCGATCTCGATGGTGGAAACAGTCCCTTCCAAAGCGCGTAAATAGGCATAGAGATAGCCCTGGAAAACGCGGAAGCCGATCTGCGAGTTCAGCCTGATCGCCGCCGTTCCAACCGGCGTTCCGTCCGGCTGGTTGGTCTGCACGTGAAAGATGAAGCGCAGGGAATCCTGGATCAGGCCGGAGTCTTCGATCCCGATCCGGTTGCCGGGAAGGTTGTAACTGTGCCAGTTCGGCGTGGCGTCGTCGTTGAGTACCAGAGGGTTTCCGGCTGCGTCACGGATATCGGGAAGCGAGATGGACACGGTGGTATTGGCGGGATCGGCCACATCGAAATAGTAGCCCAGGGTCCCCTGCGTGAATTCGCCATAGGAGAGAAACACCGTTCCCGTGGGATCGATCAGGGGCAGGGTCAGATGCACGTCGGTCCCGGAGATCAGGGCCAGGTTGTCCACCTCGATGCCGGGATTGAAATTCACGTGGCCAAAGATCGGAGTCTCGGCCTGGCCGGTATTGACCAGGGTCAGCACCTGGTTTTCGCCGGTCACGATGTTCACGCTGTCCACCAGCTCGGAAACCAGGAACCTTTCGTTCATCAGGGGAACGGTGAGGTCAACGTCCCACTGGGGCATTTGCGGTTCGGCGATGTCGCAGGCGCAGAGCGCCAACAGCGCCACAACCCCCACAGCAAACAAGTATTTCATGGTCATGATCCTTTGGCGCCATGCCGGCGCCTGGCAAAAATCTTCTCTTATAACCTTGTTTACAAACGCTGTCTGCACTGTCAAGGTTTTTCGGGAGCGCAAGGCGCGCTAAGCTAATCCTTGATGGGAGTCCGTCTCAGCCTGCAAGCCACTTCGCGGCGCAACAGATCCCCGAAAGCCGGATGCCAGGGCCCTGCCACGATGTCCTCTGGTGCGAGGTTGGAAGGCAGCCCCAGCTTGATGATGCGGATCCCATGCAGTTCTGCCAGGGGAAAGTAATCCGCACAGATCCGGATGGCTTCGTCCAGGGACAGCGGAACATAGTCGCCGCGCCGGAACAGCTCTTCCAATGGGGTTCCCCGGATCACGATCAGGGGATACAGGCGCAGATATTTGGGTTTGAGTTTCGCCAGCGCTGCCTGGTTTTCTTGCAGCGTGTCTGCGCTCCATCCTGGCAAACCTGGCATCAGTTGCACCCCCAATTCGAAACCCGCGTCACGCACGCGTTCCGCCGCCGCGTAGGCTTCTTTTCCGGTGTAACCCCGTCCGCTGCGTTGCAAGACCAGTGTGGAGAAGTCCTGGACGCCCAGTTCGATGGTGCGGATGTTCCGCTTGCGGCACCAGTCCAGAACCGCGTGATCCACATACAGCGGATGCGTGGAAACGCGGAAAGTGGTCCGGCCATCGCAAACAGCCTGGATGGCGGAAAGCAGACGTGACCTGTAATCCTCGTCCAAAGCGGTGAAACTGCCGCCGTAGAACGCCACCTGTTTATCCTTGCCGGCGTTTCTTTGG
>DAHVPC010000093.1 GCA_027318475.1 Candidatus Cloacimonadota bacterium
CGGGTTTTCTGCACGGCCATGAAGATGATGCCGTAGGTGGCGATCCGCAGGGGCAGAATCAGCAGATAAATCTGGAAATAAGGAACGGCGGCCGCATAGGTCGAAGTGTAGATGATGCGGATCAGCGGATCGGCAAAGAGGAAAAAAAGCAGGCAGAGGGGAAAGATGATCAGGGTGTTCTTGCGCACAGCTGCGCGGTAGATATCCTTCATCTGGGCAGGATCGCCGCTGATTTGAGGCAGCAGGATGGCGTTCACGGAATTGCTGAGGATGGAGATGAAAGGCAGTTCCATCGCCCCGACGGAAAACACGGCAAATTGCGCCGGAGTAAAGAATCCGGAGATCACGAACTTATCCAACTGGATGGACAGCATGCCGATGATCGAGGACAGGCCCAGGGGCAGGGAGTAGCGGAAGACATCCTGGTAGAACGAGGGATCGAAGCTGGCCTTGATCCTGCGCCCCAACAGCTGATATTGGGCAAAGCCCCACTGCAGAAAGGCGGAAAGCATCACGCCCAGCACAATGTAGGAAAGATCGTGGGTGAGCAGCGCCAGGCCCAGGATCAGCATCAGATCTGTCACGACGGTGAAGAGGGTGAAGAAGGCCGCTTTCGCAGGCTGTTTCAGGCCCAGGGCTACGGAGCTGTAGATCTGCGTGATGAACATGAACAGCGGATACACGGCGTAGAGGACCAGCAGCTGTTCCAGCTGGGGGTTGTTGAAGCTGCGTGCGATCAGACCGCGGAACAGGAAGATGGCGGCTCCGAACACAAAAGCCAACAGGGTGACCAGATTCACCGTGCGGGTGATGAATTCGTCCTGGGAATCGCTGTGCCGCAGTTTGGGCAGGAAAAACAGGATGCTCTGGGGAATGCCCAGCAGCATCAGGGTGGAAAACGTGGTGTAGATCAGAAAGAGCTGACGATAGGAGCCTAATTCCTCTGGCAGCAATATGCGGGCCAGGATGATGCCGACCAGCGATTTGAAGCCGAAGCGGATAAACTCCGCCGTGGTAAGCATTCCTGCCTGTTTGCTACGGTCTTCGGTCATGTCTGCAGCGCCTCCACAAAGACTGGGATCAGATATCTGTAACTGTCTCCTACTCGCAGCATACTTACGATATATGAGCCCGGAGCCAGGATCTCCCCAGTCTCCAGCACCCCGTTCCAGGAATCCTGGCTGTAGCCTTGCAAGTAGTAAGTGTCGCGCTGGTAAAAGACGCGGCCTTGGATATCCCGCACTTCCAGCTGCCAGGTTCCAGCTTTGGGGATCAATAGATCCAGCTGGTAAAAACGGCCGGCTGCTTGCAGGGAAACGTATGCGGCGAAGCGGTCCCGTCCTTGATGGCTGGGCTGGTAGGGTGAGATTTTTTGTGCGGCGAGGATGCTATCGGCGTAAGCGCTAGTGGCAAGCCGGGCTAGAGCGTTGCCGGGCAAGAGGCCTTTGTAGCTGAACAGGGAGTGGCCGGCAAAGCCAAGATTCCTAATGGCTAAGATCCGCTCTTCCACATCATTGATGCTGTAGGAATACGCGTTCTGCTGGGGAAGAAGCGTGGAGCCATCATCATTCCAGGCCCGGATTCCCACTACGATGCCTTCTGGATGGCGCAGCTTGCCCAGCGCGCTAAGGTTGGCCGTGAAATCGGCCAGCTCCTGATCGTAAACCATGGGATACACGAAGTCCACCAAACCCAGCAGCAGCCAATTATGCCAGTCCTGGGCGTAGAGGTCAATCGCCTGGCGGTATTCGGGGATCACCGCGGCGCTGAAAACCAGGCCGGGATTGAGGGAATCGGCCAAAGCGCGCGCTTTGGCCACATAATCCGTCACTTGCTGGATCCGCCATTGATTCCAGCTGAGTTTGGGTTCGGTCCGGGTTTCAAACCTGGCCACAGCGTCGGGATGATGACCCTGGCTGGAACCTGGATAACGCACATAATCCAATTGCAGGCCATCCAGCTCGGGATAACCACTGAGCAAGTCTCCTAAAACGTTCAAGAGGTAATCCTGCACTTCGGGCAGGCCGGGATCCAAGAAATAGCCGAACTGGGCGGCATCTTTAGGATCAGTGGATTTCTGAGAGCGGGTGAACCAGCCGGGGTGGTTCTGATGGATGTAGTTGGCCTTCAGAAGTTGGGTATTCAGAGGCGCGGCATTGAAAGCAACGAACCAGGCATGCACCCGGAGATTTCTTTTATGGCCATGCTCCAGCGCATAGGACAGAGGGTCGAAGCCGGGGTCGGTCAGGATATGGCTGCGTGGTTCAGGATTGGGAAAGTTGTCTGGTACACGGTTCGTCTGATACAGGGCGTCCGCACGGTAACGGACTTCCACAAAGACGTCCGTGATCCTTGCCGCTGCTGCGGCGCTCAGAAAAGAATCGATCCGGGCAGGAGTCTCCAGACCCCAGGGCACAGCCCAGATGGCACGGATCTCAGCTTGCAGGGGCAGCAGCAACAGCAGGAACGCGCCAGCCGCCAGCCACCTGGCTACACTATTTCGCGGCATCGTCCTCTTTTCCGGCCAGGGCTTCCTGAACCCGGATAATGGCCGCGCCGTCCTTCATTCTGAGCTGCAGGTCCTCCTGTGGTTGCAGTTGCCGCACCGAAGAGATAACCTGCTGGCCTCGTAAGAGCATGCTGTAGCCTTGATTCAGGATGGCGGAAGGCGATTTTCCCTCCAGCATTAAAGACGCCTTTTCCAGATGGTTCTTGACTGCGGTGAAGCGGGTATGGGCCAGGTTATGCAGCCGGGGCTGCTGTTCCCTGTACTGCTGGGTTTTGCGGATCACACATTCCCGGAGGGCGCTTTGCATCCGCGTGAGAGCGAGGGTTTGCTGAAGAGTATGGCGGTGCAGGGCGGATTGCAGGCGGGAACCGGATTTCAGAAGCTCAATGGCCGACATATCCAGGCGCAATTGCAGGCTCTGCCACATCTTTTCCGGATGCCAACGGGCCAGGCTGAGCTGCAGGATTGCCAGGCGCTTGGACTCGCGGTCGATCCTGGCGCTGAATTTGGAGTTCAATCCCAAGGCGAGCGAATCCAGGTAGGAAAGCAGTTCCTTCCTCTCCGGAACAGCCAGTTCAGCAGCGGCAGAAGGAGTGGGGGCGCGCAGATCGGCAACGAAATCGGCGATGGTAAAGTCAATCTCGTGGCCCACTGCGGAGATCACGGGAATTCGTGAGGCATAGATCTCCCGGGCCAGTTCCTCGTCATTGAAGCAAAACAGGTCTTCCTGAGAACCTCCGCCTCGGGCCAGTATGATCAGGTCCACATTGGCGGCTGCATTGAAGTGGCGGATTCCGGCGCGCAATTGAGTCGGGGCTTCGGCTCCCTGTACCAAAGCGGGATAGACGTCCACTTCCAAAGGATAGCGGCGGCCCAGGACGTTGAGGATATCCTGCAAAGCGGCTCCTGTAGGCGAAGTGACGATACCGATCCGAGCGGGGTAACGCGGTAGTGTCTTTTTGTGAGCGGGATCGAAGAGCCCTTCTTCCTGCAGTTTCTTTTTCAGGAGTTCAAAACGCAGGGCCAGGTCTCCCTGTCCAGCCAGATGCATGGATTGGACGTTCAGGCTGTAGGTGCCGCCCTTCTCATAAATGGTTAGTTTACCAAAGCAGATCACCTCCATGCCCTCTTCCGGCTCGAAGTCCAAATGCAGGTTGGAAAAGCGGAAAAAGGTGCAGCGCAAGGTGGCGCTGGCATCCTTGAGATTGAAATAGATATGCCCGGAGCCGTGGCGCGTATAGTTGCTGACCTCGCCGCGCACATAGAGCGCTTCGATCTGGGTCTCGACAACCTGCTTGAGGTGCCGGGTGATCTCCAGGACGCTGAATACGATTAACTCATCCATAGCGGGCCACTAATCCACGCCCTGCGTATTTGTCAATCCCGCGTTCGAACTCCGGCTTCAATGCAAAAGGACTAGTTTGCGGGTTGCTGTGGCACTGCCTTGTTGCAAACGCAGGAGGTAAATGCCGGAACCAGTGGTGTTGCCCCGGTCGTCGCGTCCATCCCACACCAGGGTATGCTTGCCGCCAGGCAGATCGCCGGAAGCCAGGGTCCGCACTTTCTGGCCTCGGAGGTTGTAAACCGCCAGGGTCGTTTTGCCTTTGCTTGATACTTGCAGGTCCACGGACACCTGATCCCGAAACGGATTGGGATAGGCTTTCAGGCTAAGTGCGGCCGGAGCTAAGTCGCCGCGCCCGGAACTGCTGGCCGTGTATCTCTGTTCGGTGAAGCGCACGTTGAGTGACTTGGGATTCTCGGCGGTGAGCAATTGCATCCAGTAATAGTTGTTGGGGTTGGGGACGCTGTTCAGGGCTGAAAACTCCATCCAGGGCGTCCATTCGATCAGCCCAACGTTGTCGAAGAGCGCTTGCGTGGTTCCGCCGGAACTATTGGAACAGGTCAACCGGATATCGTAATACCAAGCGTTGGAGGGGATGGTCAGTTCCTTGGAAAACCAGGTCCATTCCGTGTTGCCGCTGATATTGGCGGTGATGTTCTCACTGCTTAAAAGGCCGCTGGTGCGGCTATTGTAGTAGCGCATGACGATGTTGGCGTTGCTGGCGTTGACCGTCTTGATCCAGCCATGGAGAGTGTACTTTTTGGTATTATCGTACCACTTGCAGCGTTTCTTGATCGTGGCGGTGCTGGTTTGGCCTGATGAAGGAGCGACGACGGCGCTGCGCAGGCCATCCACCACGTCGGTGGTGGAGAAGGTGGAGACATCCCACAAGGAAGAGCCCTCGTCCTCAAAATTGCCGAACCATATGGTTTCGGCACCCAGGCGGTATTGCGCGTCGCTGACTGGTTCTATGGCGTCCACCGCGCTGATGCTGCCATAGCGGGGCAGTTTAAAGGGATCGGTCACGTTGCCCAGACCTGTTACCTGCTTGAGCTGATGGTTCAGAGAGTAAGCGTGGCCGGAAACCTGGGCATCTTCAGGATGGACGAGGACGCTGGCGGAGATGTCGTTGTAGTCTACAAGGAGTTTGGTATTCAACTGGGTGCTGCACATGGCCAGATAATCCAGAATGTACTTGCCCAATTGGCCCAATGCGGGTTTGGGGATGTAGTCATCCAGATAAACTGGTTTGATCAGGTAGTTATCAAAGCCCGCGTGATCGGCATCGGCGTAGAAGATAAAGGTGGGCATGGTTTCAGGATAATCCAGGTCGAAAGCGTAGTTTCCCAAGGAATGGACGATCACTTTGCCCTGATGAACCTCAATGGCCTGCGGAATATGGGGATGATGTACTATGACCAGGTCCGCGCCCGCTTCAACCGCGAAATGGCGGATCGCGATATCCCACATGTGCGGAACGTCTGTCCGGGGATTGTAGTCTTCATCCTGGTCGTCGCCCATAAAGGGATTGGACTTGTCGTAACCGCTGCCTGGAGATAGAGAATACTCGCTGCCTCCGTGCAGTTCCATGATCTTCAGGTCGGCTACATCTTCCACCGCTGCCAGTTGCTGCAGCATGTAATAAGGTGTCATGTAGGCGAAGCCCGGTTTGTTGAAACCAGCCTGCAGATAGGGTTGGGCGTTGTTGTACTGACCGGTGCGGTCGCTGCTGGCGAGGAACGCTATGTTCAAGCCGCTCTTGTTGATGAAGGCCGGGGTATAAGCCTCGTAGGAATTGGCGCCGGAGCCGCTGTGAATGATGCCGTTGGCGTCCAGCAAGCCGATCATCTGGGTCATGCCCTCCAGGCCGTAGTCAAGTGTGTGGTTGTTGGCCAGGCTTACGACGTCGATCCCGGCATAGACCAGGCCGCTGACGTTGGCTGGATTGCCTCTGTAGACCACGCTTTTGGTGGGATGCGGCGTACCCACATTGCACAGCACGATCTCCAGATTACCCACCGTGATATCCGCGGCGTTGCCCAGCAGATCCAGCGTGGGGGCAAAGATCGCGTTCACGCCCTGGGTTGGGATAATCCCGCCAGCGTTGTCGTAGCGCCGGCCGAGCATGATGTCGCCAACGAAGTTCATCCTGAGCGGAAGGGTGTCGGTGCCGGGATCCACGGTTACCAGCGTGGAACCCAAGCCCCATTTGCCTGTGTCGTCGGTTACTTTGAGCGTGACTCTGTAGGGATGGTTGTCGTCCACGGTGAACACGTGGTAAGGATTGGCGTCGGCGCTTGTAAGGCTGTCCCCGAAATCCCACTCATAGGTAAAGGTTCCGCCATCAGGATCAGTTACCAGGGAATTGAATTGCACGCCCACATCGCGGATTCCCTGGTCCTCAGCGCCTTGGAAAGAGATTTGATGCGATACGGCCACGCTGGGAGCGGTACCCAGGTCGGAAGTGATGTTGAGGATTGAATCGATCCAGAAATTCCGGTTGCCCACTCCGTCCAGATCATTCACATAAACCAGAGAAGTGATCACCGGCAGATAGTCGAAGAACGAATACCAATCGTCGGCGATAGGCAGTTGGAAGGTGTTCCACACCCCATGCGTAAAAGCGCCCTGATACACGGGCACCCATTCCTCGATATCCATCACCAGCGAACCCGAAAACGAGTAGAACAGCACGTTGTCCCCATCGGAAAAACCGATGCCCTGCACTTTCGCCCCGCTGGTGGTTTTTGCCGCCACCTGGAAAACGTTGTGGGAATCGACCGCCACTGGAGAGATCAGCTGTTGTTTCCAGGTGTTGCCTGAGAGCAGCAGGGAATATGTGCTGCCCTGGTAAGTGTCGGTAGTTGTGAGCTGCCAGGCTGTGGGGTTGATATCTTCATCCAGCCAGGAAAGCAGGGTTACGCTACCGCTTTCGAAATCTTCGAGCGTGGTAAACCTCGTGGATTGTGCTTCCAAGGCCTGCAGGCTAAACCAGACGCCCAATGCCAGACAGATAACGCCTTTCCACAGGCTGAGCGAGCTATATCCTGTGCGTTTCATGCTTCACCTCTTCTCCAGCGGAATGCTCCAGCTGGCAGTGGTTTTGTATGGAAAAGGGAGCGCTGGTTGCCAACGCTCCCCCATATCTCATGTGTTTCTCAAGCCAGCGTTCAAAGCACGCAGATTGGCGTCCACCACTGCGTCGCCTTTGCGGTTGAATATGGCTTTGATGGCTGCTTCGATCTCTGCGGAAGTAAATCCCAAATGCTCGATCGCCGCGCCCAGCATCACGATGTTCATGCCACGCGGTGCTTTGACTTCCTTGGCGAGCGTATCGGCGTCGATCAGCACATGGTGCGGATGCTTGTGGATCTGGGCATAAACGGCTTCCGTATCGGGATAGACGGCGATGTTTTTGAAAGGGGTCTTATTGGCTATGATCCAGCCGTCGGAAGCCAGATACGGCAGGTAGCGCAGCGCTTCCATCGGCTCCACGGAAAGGATCATGTCGGCGCTGCCAAAGGGAATCAAGTCGCTCCAGATAGTCTGGTCGGAAAGGCGTAGATGGGATTGGACGTCGCCTCCGCGCTGGCTCATGCCGTGCACTTCAGCTTGTTTGAGATGCCAGCCACGGTTCAATGCCGCGGTACCCAGGATCTGGGCGATGGTCAGGATGCCCTGTCCGCCCACTCCAGCGAGAATTATGTCCTTTTTCATGCTGGCACCTCCAGCTTGTTCTTCTTCTTCATCGTTTCCAGGCACTCACGGCGCGGGATGATCACGGAAACGCCATTGTAGGCTAGTTCTTCCTTATAGGTGCTCACCATTTCGTCCCAATTCGCTTTCAGCGGTTTGAACACCCGGATGTGTTCCCTGGGAACACCGAAACCCAGGCAGATCTCTTCCAATTTGCCTGCTCCGGTGTATTCCTGGCCGCCGGTCATGGCGGTCGTGGAGTTGTCCAGGATTACGATCACCACGTTGGAGTTTTCGTAAACGCAATCCATCAGGCCGGTCATGCCGGAGTGAGTGAAGGTCGAGTCGCCGATCACGGCTACCGCGGGAAAAAGCCCGGCATCGGCAGCGCCTTTGGCCATGGTGATGCTGGCGCCCATGTCCACGCAGGAATTGATGGCGTTGTAGGGCGGCATGAAACCCAAAGTGTAGCAGCCGATATCGCTGAACACGTGGCCCCGGCCGTAATCCTTGAGCGCTTCGTTCAAGGCCAGGTAACTGTCCGCGTGGGGGCAACCGACGCAAAGAGCTGGCGGACGCGGATTCACGATGTCCGGTATGGGCGCGCCAGGAGTGTCGGGCAGTCCCAGAGCCCA
>DAHVPC010000094.1 GCA_027318475.1 Candidatus Cloacimonadota bacterium
CTTTCCCGCACTTTGTCCGGATTTTCCCAGCCGCGGTTGCTGAGTACTATGTATTGGTTCGGCCACAGCTGGTAAGTGCTGCTGCCGGTGTAGGTTTTGTCGTTGTAATAGGCGTCGCCAAACATGTCCAGGGCTTCGTATTCGCGCCAGGAATAGCCAAAGCCAAGGTCGAGGAACAGGTTGTCCATCAGGGCTACGCTGCTTCCGGCCGTGATCTGAGGTGTGAGGATCTTCTTGGCGATAACGCTGCCGTCGCTCTCCACGTTGCGCAGGTAGGAGCTGGTGGCCTGGAAACCGAGGCGCAGCGGCAGGCGGTTCTGGATGTGGTGTTCGACGCCGGCGTAGAGGTTGAACACATCGTCGTAATTCTCGGCCACATCGCTGAATTTCACGTATTCGGCCTCGACGTTGAACCAGGTGCGCATCAGGTTGCGGGGCTGGTAATTCAGGCCAATGCGAGCTTCCAGAGGCAGGATGTAGTCTTCTGCAATTGCTGTGGTGTCGTCCACGGCGGTATGATTCAAATACGCGTCCTGTTGAACGTAAAGGTTGCCTTCGCGCTCCAAAGTCGCTTTATTGGTGAATGTGGCCGCGATGCCGAACTGCTTGTTGATGCGCAACAAGAGCCCGCCCTTGATGCGCGAACCGCCAAGATCGACCAGCGCGGTGGAACTGTAATCGGGCAAAACGCCTTCGCCGACTTCATCGATGGCCCACTGGCTCCAGCGTATCGTTTTGGCGTATTCGGTTTCCCCAAAGAGGAAGCCGAAATCCAGGCCCAGGTTCAGGTCCATGTTTTCGCCCAAGGCCATGCCCGCGCTGGCCACTCCGGAAACCTGGTTCAGGAGGCCTTCGTTGAGGATGGAGTTGTGCGCCACCTTCTCGGGATAGCCGTCGTTGTCGGTGTTGCGGTTGTTGCGGATCTGTTCTTCATAACTGCCGTCGAAGCTGAGCAGCGGCTGATAGTAAGCCCCCAGACCGAGCTTGATCTTGCCCACTTGGAAAGCGGTCATTCCGGCGGCGGCGTAATCGTCCGTGAAACTGATGTTGGAGGCGTAGACCGCGTCGTCGATATAGTTGTCGAACGAGTTATAGAGCGGCACGGCGCGGTTGTCTTCGTTGCGGTTGACCAGCAGGGAGCCGGCCAGGCCGAGCTTTCTGTTCAGCAGGGTCACATTGGCGGGATTGGCGCTGATGCCCCAAGGGCGCATGTCATCGAAGATCCCGGTGCCGCCCATCGCATAGGAACGGGCGTCCTGGACGCTGAACTTGTTGCCGAAATAGTCGTCAGTGATCGACCAGGCAGCCAGTCCGGAAAGGCTGGCCAGCAAAAGAGAGATTATGATGAGGGTTTTATTGGCAGGCATTATTCCTCCACTTAGTAGCGGTATTCCAAATTGAGGCGGATGGTGTTTTCGGAGTGTTCCACCCGCTGAAACAGGTTTTCGCCATCCACGGGGACGTTGTATTGGCGGATGCTGAGTTCCTGCGTCTGATAAGTCTTGTTTCTATATTTCAAAGTCAGATACATGTTGCGGGAAATGCGGCTGTGCAGCGCGATCCAGGCCTTGGAGCCCTTTTCGCCCATGAAGTCGATCTCCATGTCTTCCCAATCCCAGTGCGAGATGCCGTGGCCAAACCAGTAAATGAATGAACCCTGCAGCGTCAGGTTGGGGTTGAAGTGGTGCGTGTAGTTAACGCCGATGTAATCGCCGGTCATCAGCGTCATCGCGGCCGCCATGGAATTGTTGCCCGGTTCGGCTGGATTGGTCAGCGAAGTGTAGGGCGGGCTGAGCACCGTGTTGTAGCGGTATTCGAACTCCAGGAAATCGCGGTTGGAAAGGAAGGCGCGGATGCTGGCCGTGTATTCGTCGGTTTTGGATACACCGCGTTCGGCGAGGTCGTCGTAGCGGTTCACCTGGTCCTTGAACCTCAGGCGCAGAGCGATCTGATACAGGGGCCGGAACTCCAGCTCGGTCTGCAGTCTGGCGCTGCGGCGCCCATCGGTGAGGCGTTCCCAGATATCCAGGTAGGACCTGCCGATGGTGAAAAAGCGGTCGAACTTATACCGGGTCTCGAAGTAGATCCCTTTCTCCGGCTGGGCTTGCGGGCAATTCAAATAGATATCTGAGAGCTTGGGATTGGTGAGCGCGTAGACGTTCTTTTCCAGGATAGTGTCGTTGAATCTTTCATGCTCGGAAAAGGCGTTGCTGTAGGGATTGTCGAACTTCACGTCGATGTTGCGGAACAAGGTGAGGAAATACAGGTTGTCGTACTGGGTGTAGGCGCTCACGATATAGGCCTTGGGATCGTCGCCCAGCTTGAGGTCCTTGCCGTCTACGCTCAATTCCGCGTATTCGCCCTGCACGGAAACGTTGCCGATGGTGGTCTGGGCGTCGAAACCCAGCACGCGGCGATAATCCCTCTTGTATTCATCGTTGAGGGTGCTATAGAGGCCGGAGATCTCCGCGTCCATCATCTTGAATTTGGGATAGTAGTAAGAATCCCGCACCAGCAGCATCTTCAGGTCGTTCCAGTCCGGAACCATGAAGTAGGCGTCGTTGTAGAGCGCGGTGTAGGTGGTGAAGCCGAGTTTGGTGCCGATGATGGGATTCACCTGCACATGCGCGCCCCAGAGTTTCTCGCGCAGCGCGTCCTTGCGATAGGCGAGGTTGATGTAGGGCGTGGCATAGCTTGTGCCGCTCTGCAGCTCGGAATTGAACCAGGCTTCGGCTTCGCGCAGCTCGCTGTTGTCGAACCGCGTGGTGGGTACCACATAGCTAAATACCTTGTCCTTGCCCTGCTCTTTCACCGTGTCGCCGTTCTGGTCCACATACATCACGGCGTCTTTGTCGTCCTGGGAAAACCAGGCGGAGACTCCCACGAGGGGATGCGTGATCTCCAAAGCGACGCCGCGCAGCGCGTATTCCTGGGTGCGCGACAGATCGGGCGTGATGCCCAGGATGCGTTTGCTGAAGCCGTAGCCGGTCTTGCGGGCGCTGTAGAAGTCCGTGTTTTCCATCACCAAGCCCTCGCCGTAGGTGGCGCGATAGTGCCCCAGATACAGTTTCAGGCGGGTGTTATCCAAGATCGGCAGCTCGGTGTTTTCATAGCCGGCATAGAACTTCGAGTCCGCGATGATCTCCTTGGCGGGCTTGTCCGTGATGTCGGTCTCACCGCGCGGGCTGAAGTACATCCAGCCGACCTTATAGTTGTTGCCATAGCGGGCGCGAAGTTTCACCAGCATTTCCGGATCGATCCTGTCCATATTGAAATAACCCCAATAGGCGAGGTCTTTGCGGTGCGGCACGGTCACGGCGGTGTTCTGGAAGTCGCTGCGCAGGAAGGATTCGTGATACATGTCGTAGGCCCCTTCCTCCAGATAGCGAGTGTAATACTGCATCTGGGCGTCCCACATGAAGCGGTTTTTCACCGGCGGTTCTTTGTAGAACACATAGCTGCGGAGGTTGGTGTAGCCGTAATAAGAGAGGCCGACCGTGTTCCGCAGGTCTCGCATGTCGGCGATCGTATCGCCCTGTGCAATGCGCCTCAAAATGCCCACCGCGTCAACGGCGGAGACGTTGGGCAGGCTGATGAAGTCGTCAAAGTGCATGCGGTTGACATTCTGGGGCGTCATCAGATAATCCTCCCAGACGTCGGACATGCCTTCGGAAGCGCCTTCGTTGCTATCCAGGCGTTCCATCAGGTCGCGGATCTCATCGCGCCTGGCTGCCACCTCATCCTCTTCGATGTAGAGTGATACCACCACCAGGTCTTTGATGCTTAAAAGCGTCTTTTGATCGATGGAAGGAATCTCCCGCAGCTGGTAAAGATCACTGAAAATGGCGATATAATCCCGATAATCGAGGATATCCTGCGCCTGTTTTTCGGTGAGCGGCAGCTGCAACAGTTCGCTGAGGGTGGCGGTGTTCAAATCCACTTTGGCGGCAATCTGACCCAGGCAGAGCAGGGCAAAGAGCAAGACAAGTAACTTTTTCATCGCTTTTCCTTACAACACTTTATACTTACTAAACTTCAAGTTTTCTTCAGAGTATTACACTCTCTGGACTGGTTTGAATCTGTAAAGTCTTTTTTTTGCCGGACGGATTCCTCAACCGGGAATTAGAGCTTGACTTATTTTTGCCCGGTTACATTATTGGAATGTCGGGATGGAAACGCCACCGAACATCGCTTTCGTTGTCCCGGCAAGGAGTAGCGCATGCGACCCAAGCTCGCAGTCCTGGCCGTGATAATCGTGCTGTTGGCCACAGCGCTCAGCGCCGATCAACTTTGGCCGCAACCCGTGAGCCTGTATAGTTCCGAAAATATGACCTTCGCCGGCAAAGGCTGTGCCAGCGCTGATGGCGGCTACGCGCTGGTTTGGATGGCAATCGACCCTGAGAGTATTTCCCATATGTATTTCCAGCGCTTCAACTCCCAGAACCAACCCCAAAGCGCTGAACCGGTCTGCGTCCAGAATACCATTGGCTGCTACAAGATAATATCCTGCCACGCCTCCAGCGACGGTAACTACATCGCCCTCTACAACAGCGGCGGTTATTACCGTTTCGTCAAGATCGACCCCTCCGGAAACTGCCTCTGGGTCTCGCCCAGTTCCATCTACGTCAGTTACGACAGTCCTCTGGAAGTGGTTACGGACCTGCAAGGCGGGGCCTATTTTAGTTATCAGCATAGTGATGATTCCCAAAGAAAAATCAACCGTCTGGACTCCTCCGGCAATTACTTAAATTATCAGGGCGCAACATTATGCCCAACCAATGCCAATTTCAGCGAACTGACCCTGCTGGTCCAACCTGACAATTCTGTGTTTTGTGGCCTGAAATGGAACAACCAACTCAGGCTGATGCGGGTTTCCCCCACTTTGCAGATCAGTTTGGACAGCACTGCCTACCCCGATTCCGGGATGGTGCTCCGCGCCAAGCTAAGGCAATACGGCGATGGGAGCTTGGCCTGGGTTTATTATACGGCGCCCACGCCAGGAAGCGCGTCAGATCCCACCCTCAAAGCGCTCAAAATGGATGTCACCGGAAACCAGCTCTGGCCGGAGCCCATAACCCTGCTCAGTCCGGTGGATGGGATTTACCTGACGGACTGGAGCCTGGCCCATCTGGCGGATAATTTGACCCTGGCGGCGGCAAGTTATCGCAACGTTACCTACCCCTATACTTACGTAGTGAGGGCGCAGAAGTTTGATCCAACCGGAAACACTTACTGGGCCGACGCTCACTGCACTCTCGAAACGATCGACCCCAACCAGCAACAAATCAGCTTGCAGTTGCTGCCCCTGGCAGGCCAGAATTCCTGGTTATGCATCGAGAAATACACCTATAACGGCAACCGCAAAACCGCCACAGCTCTTTTTATCGACGACGCAGGCTTCGCCGGGACTGAGGAGATCGCAATCGACACTAGCTACCAGCCCTATTGGTTCAACGATGGCACAACTTATACTTATTACCCGCCGCGCTCCTTTTTCCCCTTCACCTCAAATGGCCTGTTAACCGCTATCTACCAACAATTCCGACCCGGACAGGCAGCCATTTTCCGCAAGAACGTCAATTCACAGGGAGCGGTTTCCGATCCTATCAGTTTACGTACTTCTGTTTACGGTATGCTGCACGATCCGGTCCTCGCCCGCTTGCAGAACAATATCTTTTCGGCTTGGATCGATAACGCCAACTTCAACCTCTATCCAGACAATCTGAAGCAGATCCGCTACCAGATCGTCGATCCCGAGGGCAATCCTGTGCTGCCGATACCCGGCAACATTCTATCCGGCGGCGTTTTTGGCGATCTGGACCACTTGCGCGCGCTGAATTTGGCTGACGGCAATGTGGTGCTGCTCTGGGCTGAGCTCAGTTCGCCAAGGTGTATCCGGGCACAGCTCATCGATCCAGCCGGCAACCAATTGTGGGAACCGGAAGGCAGGATCATCGTGCAGGGAAACCAGTATCTGAACACTACATATCCCTTCAAGGCCAGCGTTTACGAGGGGTCAGTGTATATCGTCTGGGGCGCTCCAACCAATACCGCCGCTGAAATTCGCGGACAAAAACTCGTCGGCGGCGTGGCGCAATGGGAAAGCCAGGGCAGGATCCTGATCGGGGCAAATGATGTTCCCCAGCCAAACAGCAATGGGGTGCTGCCTTTGGCCCTGGAGGAAAACTACCTCGTTTACGGTAACGGAAGCACATACGGGCAGACTTGGCTGAACGCTTTCAGATTCGATTCTGCCGGCGAACCCCTCACCGGCTTCGCTCCCGGCGGCAACCAGCTGTTCAATTATCCCGCCTCTTACAACGGGATCCTGTATGTCAATCATTTATCCACTCCGCAAGGACTGGTGGTCGCTTCGGCCTTCACAAACACTTTTTATAATGGCCACGAGATGGATACCTATTACGATTATACCTACGGACAGCTGATGTCGCCCGCTGGCACGCTGCAGTGGGGTGAGGCCGGAGCCCATGATTACGACGAGCAGTACCTCTGCGCGGATGCCTCCGGAATCTACATTAGCGACCAGAATGTCCTGAAAAAACTGAATTACCAGAGGAACCTCGTCTGGCAGGAAGCTTTTGACTATCTTGGCCATCGGGGCACTGTGGAAGTGGACCCCGGCTCTTTTATCGGCCTGAGTTACGACTTGAAATATTACACGTTTAGCGCGACAGGTTCGCCGGCCTGGCCCCATGATTACCAGCTTTCCGGCATCGCCACTGAAAACGAGCGCATCCTGGCGCTGGACGGGAGCGCCTATGTAAGCTGGGGCTACAGTTCCAACTACTATAGCTCCTATTATTCCTACGGTTGTTTCCAACATCTGCTCCAGCGCGTCAATGCCTCGCTCGTTGCGGTTGACGACCCTGCGGCGCCAGCTCTGGAAGGGATTTCTTTGCTCCGCGCCTACCCCAATCCCTTTTCCGCTGGCCTCAACCTAAGGGTGGCCTGTTCCCAAGCCATCCCTGCCAAAATCAGCATCCATAACCTCCGCGGGCAATTGGTGAAGACTCTCTGGGACAGCGGTTTCGACAAGGGCGAATCCACCTTGAACTGGGACGGGACCGACGATACCGGGACACCTGTGAGCGCCGGGATCTACCTTTGCCGCCTGAGTAGTTCCGGAAAGAACCTGCAGACGGTCAAACTGGTAAGACTATAGCATATACCTTGTGAACCCTGTTCCGCCATAAGCCTGTGAGTTGGGCGTATCTTTCTCTTCCCCATCACGTTACCCACATTGCCCTTGCTCCAAAGCGTCAATCAAGTGTCTATCAAGCGTCAATCAAGCGTTAATAATTGACGCTTGATTGACGCTTGATAGACACTTGATTGACGCTTTGGAGCGGGAGCGATGCAGGAAATCGCTGCAAAGGGATTATATTGGCATTGATTGGTGAAGTGATGTCTAGCATTCCGTCAGAAAGCATTCTCCCGCTATATTTTCACTGTGCTGAGATCCATTCATGTAACTGGAGCGCTGGCTTCAGCCGGCCAAAAAATGTCCTATCTTGAGCCGAAAAGACCTTTTTTGCGAAGCCTCACCGGCTAAAGCCAGCGAAAACTACCGGCTGAAGCCAGCGTTCCCTAATTAGCGTCAACCCGTATTTGCTATTGACAAAAAGGGGCTTCGCCAAAGTAGGGTCAAAATAAGAAAAAATGTACCCATTATGGAGGATAAATGCCTGAGATTAAACGCGTTTACCTATTCGGCAACGGAAGCGCCGAAGGTAAAGCCGAAATGAAGAACCTGCTGGGCGGCAAGGGCGCCGGGCTGGCCGAGATGGCCAGCATCGGGCTCCCCGTTCCCGCGGGGTTCACCATCACCACCGAGGTCTGCGACCTGTTCTATAAAAACGGCAAACGCTACCCCGCCGGCCTGGACAAGGAGGTCGACGAGAACATGCGCAGGCTGGAGAAGACGGTGGGCAAGAAGTTCGGCGATCCCGCCGACCCGCTGCTGGTCTCGGTGCGCTCGGGCGCCCCCCTCTCCATGCCCGGCATGATGGAGACCATCCTCAACCTGGGGCTGAACGACCGCTCGGTCGAGGTCCGCCAGCCCGACAAGATAGATCGG
>DAHVPC010000095.1 GCA_027318475.1 Candidatus Cloacimonadota bacterium
AAGACCCTGCCACTTGGCTGTGCCTGGCCCGGATCCAAGCCCGGACTAAAGACCGGGAAGGCCTGTTGGCCTCTCTGCGCAAAGCATTGGAACTGGATCCGGCACTGAAGGCGGAAATCGCCGCGGACCAGTATTTCACCGCTTTTAAGAGCGATCCGGAGTTCGCCGGCGTGTTTGGCTGATCAGCTTGACTGGAATTAAGAAAGGCGGGATCGCTCCCGCCTTTTTGCATATCTATATCCGTATTGGGAATCAGTCCACGATGTGGCCTTTGCCCACGCCGCGCACCTTGCAGCCGAGTTTCTTGTATTCGGCGATGGTGGCGTCGGAAAGGAAGTTCGAGCAATCCACGATCAGGGGCTTGGTGCCGCACATGGCCACGACTTCCGCGGGTTTGAGGTCTTTGTATTGGTCATGTCCCACGGCGAAGATCACCACTTGGGCTTCGGGCAACACGGCCTTGAGGTCGCTTTCCACCTGGGAATCCTCGAGTTCCGGCCAGGCTTCCACATAGGGGTCGTGGGTCAGCGCCACGGCAAATTCCTTGCGCAGGAAATCGACCAGCGTTTTGGAGGGGGAATGGCGGGTGTCGCCCACGTTTTCCAGATAGGATACGCCCAGCACGGCGATCTTGAGGTCGCGCAGAGTCGGGAATTCTTTGGCGATGATCTCGATGGTGTGCAGAGGCATGGTGTCGTTGATGTTGACCGAGCGCACAGCCATGTCCAGCGTACCTTCCAGGCCGAAGAGGGTCTTCATCGCCCAGTTGGCCAGCACGGGGTCCTTGGTCAGGCAATAGCCGCCAACGCCCAAACTGGGACGCAGCAGGTTGTCGTGGGTGCCCTTGCGTTTGCGGATGGCGTCGCGGACCTTGAAGATATCCACGCCGATCTGCTCCGCAAACTTCGCCCATTCCAGGGTCAGGGCGATATTCACCGCGCGGTAGGTGTTTTCCATAGTCTTGGCAAGTTCGGAGGCGTTGGTGTGTTCCAGCTGGGTGAGTGGATAGTTTTCCACATCCAGGCAGTTGGTGAGAAATTCTTTGCAGAGTTCGATGCTCTTTTGGTTCACACCTGAATAGACGCGCCAGAAATCCCGGATGGAAGCCACGTATTTGGCGCCCGGCATCACACGCTCGTAGGAATGGGCCACCAGGGGCGGATTGGCTTTGATGTCGATGCCGCGCTTGGTGAATTCCTCTTCCAGTATGGGTTTGACCACTTTATCGCAGGTTCCTGGAGGCACGGTGGTTTCCACCAGGACGAGGCAGTCAGGCCGGATGTGCTGGCCCAGCATCTTGATCCCTTCGCGGAAGGCCAGCAGGTCGCAATAGCCTTTCTCGGCTTCGCCGAAGGAGGGTTTCGTGGCGTCCAACTGGATGTCCACCACCACCACATCGACCAAACTATAGACGGAGTCTTCGCTGGTGGCACGGAAGTTCTTTTTCTCCACCACGGTGCGCTTGAAGATTTCTGGAACTTCAGGATCGGAGGAACTAACCGGAGGCTGGCCGCTATTGATGACCGGCACTTTCCAGAACGAACGTTTGGAGGCCCGTTGGTGTCCATGCACAAAGTAATAGGGATTACCGTCTTTATCCGTGGCGTCGGCCACCACGGTGGCCATCACGCAGCCCACGAAGCCCAGGCCTTGCACGGCCACGATCTTGCGGCCGAGTTTGCGCTGCTCCTCGGTGATCTTTATCAAAACTTCGCGTTCTTGGGCGTTCTCTTCCTCGGTGGGAAGATGATACTCTTTTCCATCTGGAGCGATCGAGACATTGGGCATATACAGTTTCTCCTTTGCAAAATTGCTTGGGTTTCAAAAATCTGCGGTGCGTTGAGTGTCAAGCATTATCTCTGAAGTGTGG
This sequence comes from Candidatus Cloacimonadota bacterium, assembly GCA_027318475.1. Classification (GTDB taxonomy): domain Bacteria; phylum Cloacimonadota; class Cloacimonadia; order Cloacimonadales; family Cloacimonadaceae; genus Syntrophosphaera. Next base: position 1,871 of record DAHVPC010000095.1, read on the forward strand.
CGGGATATGAGAAAATCAGTGAAGTCTAATTTTCCCTTGACAGCAATGGCTATTTGGCAAAATTGACAATTAGCGCTTGAGTCATGGGAGTATAGATGCTTGAAACTGACAAATACCAATACATGGCAGAGGTCATCAAAGCCATGGCGCATTCCAGCCGTCTCCTGATCCTGGATAAACTCAGGGAGAGGGAATACTGCGTCTGCGAACTGCAGGAGCTCATCGGAGCCGATATGTCTACGGTTTCGCGGCATCTGGCCGTGTTGCGCAACGCCGGCATTATAGATAGCCGTAAACACAACAACCAAGTGTTTTACAGCCTGCTCTGTCCCTGCGTTTTGGATATCTTCAGCTGTGTTATGGAAGTCAGGAAACAGAACGGAAGAGGACTAAAATGAGTGAGAAGATCAAAGAGTTAAAGATCCTGGGCATCATGCTGGCAATCTTTACGGCGGCCTATTTCATACCCTTCGTGGCACCCCGGTTTTTAAACGGTGTGCATGAAGCCTTTTTCATGCTACAGGAATATGCCCGGCTGCATGTGCTGCTGTGCCTGGTGCCGGCTTTGTTCATTGCCGGGGCGGTGAGTGTTTTCGTCAGCAAGGATAGCGTAATGCGGTTTTTGGGCGGAAAGGCCAAGCAATGGCTTGCTTACACAGTAGCAGCTTTATCCGGGACTATTCTGGCCGTCTGTTCCTGCACGATTTTACCATTGTTCAGCGGGATTTACAAACGGGGCGCTGGACTCGGCCCCGCCATCGCTTTCCTCTATTCCGGACCGGCGATCAACATCCTGGCGATCGTGATGACGGCCCGTATCCTGGGTTTGCAGATGGGCATCGCCAGAACGGTCGGGGCCGTGAGTTTCAGTGTGATCATCGGCTTCATCATGCATCTGCTGTTTCGCAAGGAGGAGCTGACCAGGCAGGATGGCTTTGCCAATCAAGCTGAGGCGGAGAAAGGCCGGCCGCTGTGGCAGACCCTGATCTATTTCGGACTGATGATCTTGATCCTGATCGTCCTGAACTGGGCAAAGCCCAATTCCAACACCACCTCACCTTTCATGGACTGGATGTATGCCTATAGATGGCTGGTAACAGGGGTTTTGACGTTGCTGTTCGGGCTATCCATGTCCGCTTTTTACGGATTCAAACTATGGAAGGTGCTTCTGGCTGCGGTCGTGGTCACTGGCATCGGTTTTATGTTCCCGTCGCAGCCCCTGATCGCTTTTGTGGCGGCGGTGTTTATGTTTAGCCTATGGTTGGTACTGGAAAAAGGCGAACTCAAAGACTGGCTCAATTCGACCTGGGATTTCGCCAAACTGATCATTCCGCTGCTGTTTATGGGTGTGATGATCGCTGGCGCATTGTTGGGCAGGCCGGGTCAGGAAGCCTGGGTGCCATCGCGCTGGATCGAGATCGCCGTGGGCGGAAATTCAATCTGGGCCAATTTCTTTGCCGCTATCTCCGGCGCTTTCATGTATTTTGCCACACTCACTGAAGTCCCCATCCTACAAGGCCTACTTGGTTCTGGTATGGGCAAGGGCCCCGCGCTGGCTCTGCTTCTGGCAGGACCGGCTCTTTCATTGCCTTCGATGCTGGTGATCAACACCGTCCTGGGTTTGAAAAAGACCGCTGCCTTTGTGTCCTTGGTCGTGATCATATCAACTATCACAGGCTACTTCTTTGGAGTGTTTTTCGCGTGATAATGCAAATCTTTAACCAACTTAGCCAGGCCCTGGCCTCAAACCCGGCGATCGCATTACTGGCCTCGTTTGTTTGGGGTATGCTAAGCGTGCTACTCAGTCCCTGTCATTTGGCCAGCATCCCCATGATCGTTGGCTATCTGGATGGGCAGAAAGACCTCACCACAAAAAAGGCTTTGAAACTCTCCGCATTCTTCACACTTGGAATATTGGCAATGATGGCCATAATCGGCCTGATCACCGGACTCCTGGGCAAAATGCTCGGTGACGTGGGAAACTGGACTGAACCAGTCATGGGCGTGATCTTTTTGATCATGGCATTCTTTATTGCCGATATCCTGAAGATGCCGTCCTTCCTCAGCGGAAAGGTTGGCGACAAACGTGGAAAAGGCGTTTGGGGCGCTTTATCGCTTGGTTTCCTAATTGGCATAGCGCTCGGACCCTGCTCTTTCGCTTTTATGGCGCCCATTCTGGGAATCGTGTTTGCGGCCGCGGGAGCGCAATTGGCCTTTGCCCTCAGCCTTGTCCTGGCTTACATTATCGGGCATTGCCTGGTGATCATCCTGGCCGGAACCTTTGGCGGCGCCGTTCAATCTTATTTGAAATGGACCAGCGCATCCCCGGGAACCAGGATCGTCCGCTGGATCTGCGGCGCTCTTATCTTCGCCGCTGGAGTTTACCTCATCCTCAAAAGATATATCTGATCATGGAGGAAAACAATGGTCATCAAAATACTGGGCACCGGCTGCCCCAAATGCAAAAAACTGGAAGCGAACGCCCGCCAAGCCCTCGAGCAAGCGGGCATCGAAGCCTTCGTGGAAAAAGTAACCGATCTGGACAAGATCATGGATTACGGGGTGATGATGACTCCTGCTCTGGTGATCGATGAAAAAGTGGTATCAAGCGGCAAAATTGTAGCTATTGCAGATATCTTGGCCTTGATTAAGTAGTTGTCACTCAAATGGGCGTTGAAAAAGATGGTGATTTCGATTACGATCCCGCCATTGTTACGAAACTGATCACGCAATTAAAAGCCTTGGGCTTATGAGGTACCACATGAAAATAGCGATCATAGCAATGACCATCCTGATCCTGTTGGCTGCTTGCAGCGCCAAAAGCGACGTACCAGCTGAAAATACTGAGCAAACACCTGTGGCAAGTCCAGCTGACACCACTGGAAACAAGCCTGTGGCAACTACACCGGACACTCCACTAACTACACCGGATAAAACTCCCGCTGCGACTCAAACAGAACCTGAAAAAACCACAGCAGTTGAGCCTCTGGTCACTTTCATCGAACTGGGTGCCAAAACTTGCATACCCTGCAAAATGATGCAGCCGATCATGAAGGAGATAACCGACGAATACCAGGGTCTGGTAAAAGTTGTGTTTTATGACCTCAACGATAATCGCCAGGCCGGGCAGAAATATGGCGTGCGCGTAATGCCTACCCAGGTTTTTTTGGATGCTGAAGGCAAGGAGTTCTTCCGGCACGAAGGTTTCTATCCCAAAGCGGATATCCAGAAAATGCTGGCGGAGAAAGCCGGGGTCACAGTACCCAAACCGAAAAGGTAAACTACAGTCCTGAATTGACAGCAGCATTGGTTACGGCGCATATATCGATAAACATAAATATTGACAGACTTCGATATAGCGCATTTCTTGCTCCAGAAATCATCAACAGGAGTTGTTATGGCCAACTACCAGACTGAGGCCCAACTATTTAAAACGCTTGGCAACCCCACCAGGTTGCATATTCTGGATATGCTGTCCTGCGGGGAAATATGCGCCTGTGACATTCTGGATGGACTCACGATCTCTCAATCGACCCTATCACACCATATGCGGGTTTTGATACAAGCAGACATCGTCATCGCCCGGAAGGATGCCACCTGGGTTTACTACTCCATCATTCCCAAACGGATCGCTGAATTGCACGCTATCCTGGATGCGATCCTCCTGCCCAAGCAGAATTGCGTCTGCGAAGTAAACAGGCCGGAAGACGAAAAATGAACACGCTCCTGGATACCTTGAAATACTTCGTGATCATTACGCTGGAGCTGACCGCCTTATTGGGATAAGCACCATCATCGGTATTGTCCTGATGTATATACCCCAGGATAAGATACAGAAGTGGATGGCCAGCAGAGGGATATGGGGCAATGTCATGGCAACTGTTGTGGGTGCGGTCACTCCTTTCTGTGCCTGCTCTACAGTCCCGATGGCCAAGGGTTTGATGAATGCGGGTGTGTCTTTCTCTGCGGTCCTTTCATTTATCATTGCTTCACCACTGTTGAACCCGATAATCCTGGCCATGTTACTTGCCTTGGTAGGCTGGAAGGCCTGCCTTGTTTATTTCATTCTGGTGTTTGGGCTGGCGATAGTGCTCGGGTTGCTGTTCGGCAAGTTTGGTTCAGGCGGCGAAAGCGCCACAGAAAGCGCTTGCCGGTGTTCAGAAGATATTCAGAAAGAACATCTGAACACCTTCGGCAGAAAACTCCATCAGGCTTTTTGGGGTGCGGTAAGAGACTACAAAGCGGTGTTTTGGTTCTTGATCATTGGAGTGGGGATTGGATCGCTGATCTACGGTTATCTACCCCAAGATCTGGTTCTAAAATACGCCGGGGGTAAAAGCCCCCTGGCTATTCCCATCGCCGCTTTGATCGGAATACCACTTTATATCAGGACCGAAACAGCCATTCCGATCGGTCTGGCCTTGATGGCAAAGGGTATGAGCATCGGAGCTGTCATAGCGCTCATCATAGGCGGCGCCGGAATGGCCATTCCCGAAATGACCATGCTGGCGAGCATCTTTAAGAAAAAGACAGTTGCAGTCATCGTTGCTGCAGTATTCATGACAGCTGTGATCTCAGGATTTGTTTTCAACGCAATAATGTAAACCCAAGATGAAGGAGACACAAATGGCAACATTAACCGCCAAAGAAAGAGAACTGGTAGCCATCGGCGCTGCCATCGCCAGCAATTGCACACCCTGCATGGAATTCCATATTCCAGCGGCCAGAGAAGCTGGGCTGACTGATGCTCAGATACTGTTCGCGATCAAGATCGCCGAAGCAGTGAAGAAAGTGCCTGCAGATGCAGTGAGAGCAAGATCACTGGACATCCTGGATGGCAAGGAAGCCGATGTCTGCAATGATCCCGGCTGTATGTGCCATCAGGATGAAGGTGAAAGCACCGAAGCCGAAGCTTGCGATGATCCAGGCTGTGCGTGTAATCAAAGCAGTGAAGGCAAAACAGAAAAAAGCGGCGCGCCCTGTTGCTCATGAGTGAGGGAGGACATGATGGCTACGGCTAAGATAGAATCGGCTGGCATCGGCTTCTTTGAGAAGTACCTGACCCTCTGGGTGATCCTGTGCATGGTAGCGGGAATCCTGATCGGGAAGTATTTGCCCGGTGTCCCTGCTTTCTTGAATCGCTTCGAATATGCCAAAGTATCGATACCGATCGCGATATTAATCTGGCTGATGATCTATCCCATGATGATGAAGGTGGATTTTGCCAGCATCAGAAACGTGGGCAAGAATCCCAAGGGCCTTTACGTCACCTGGGTTACGAACTGGCTGATCAAACCCTTTACAATGTACGCCATTGCCTGGTTCTTCTTCTTTGTGGCATTTAAAACTCTGATCCCTGCAGATCTGGCCAGAAACTATCTGGCAGGGGCAATCCTGCTGGGTGCGGCTCCTTGCACCGCGATGGTCTTCGTCTGGAGCCATCTCACCAAAGGCAATCCCGCCTACACCGTGGTTCAAGTGGCCACCAACGACCTGATCATCCTGGTCTTGTTCACTCCGATCGTGGCTTTGCTTTTGGGCATCGGGGGGATCAGGATTCCCTGGGATACTCTGCTGTTGTCGGTCTTGCTCTTTGTCGTGATTCCGCTTGCGGGAGGCGTCATAACCCGTTCCAGCGTAATTCGCCGCAAGGGTTTGGATTATTTCAACGGAACTTTTATCAACAAATTCACCAATGTCACCATCGGCGGATTGCTGCTGACCTTGATCATCATTTTCGCCTTTCAGGGCAAAGTGATCCTGGCCAACCCGCTGCATATCCTGCTGATCGCCATACCCCTCACCATACAGACCTTCCTGATCTTCTTCATCGCCTATTTCGCCGGACGCAAACTTAAACTTGCCCATTGTGTCGCCGCCCCGGCCGGAATGATCGGCGCATCCAACTTCTTTGAGCTATCTGTGGCGGTGGCCATCTCATTGTTCGGCACTACTTCTCCGGTGGCCATGGCAACCGTGGTGGGAGTTCTGGTGGAAGTGCCGGTAATGCTGACTCTGGTTAAAATCGCCAATAGAACGACCCATTGGTTTCCCGCTGAAAACAAGGTCTAGCATTGGACTGAGGTGTCAGGATCTGATATGAAAATTAACGGCAACGAATATCTCTCCCCTAAGGAAGCATATGCAATGCTATCGGATGACGCGATACTGGTGGATCTGCGCGACGACAGTTACAAGAACGGCCGTGAGTTCGATGT
>DAHVPC010000096.1 GCA_027318475.1 Candidatus Cloacimonadota bacterium
CTCCTGGACAACGGGCAGATCGTGTTCCGTTACGCGGACAAGGAAGGAGCGGCGATCCCGGAAGCCAATCCCAACGGATCTTTGGACAACATCGCCGGGATCTGCAACAAACGGCGCAACGTGCTGGGAATGATGCCCCATCCTGAGCGCGCCGCCACCACTACAGTCGTCAGTCAGGACGGAGCGAGGATCTTTGCCGCGCTGGAATGCCATTTTAACTCACGTGGATAAACTGCTGTTTCCGCCTGCTTGCCTGGCCTGCAACCAGAGGACGGATTCCGCGGCGGAGCTGTTGTGCGCCGACTGCCGTTCCAAACTAATGCCAGTAAGCGGCAAGTATTGCCCCCATTGCGGATCGCCCCTGCAGGATTATCGCTGCGATGCCTGTTCCCATACCAATTTCAGTTTCGATTTTGCCCGCTCCGCCTTCGTGTACGACAGCCCCGTGAAGGAACTGGTACACCGGCTCAAATATGAATCCTTGCGCGCTCCTGCCGATTTTTTCGCCCGCTCCTTGTTAAACATTCCCGCCGCGGCAAGGCTTACCGGCTCCTTTGACCTCGTCATGGCAGTGCCCTTGCATCATGTGCGGCAGCGTGAGCGCGGCTACAACCAATCGGAATTGATCGCCCGCCGTCTGGCCTCCGGTTTGCGCATCCCTTTCCGGAAGCCGGTTTACCGGCGATCCAACACCGTTAGCCAGACTAATCTGAGCCGCGAGGCACGCATATCCAACCTCAAAGGCGCGTTCGCACTGCACCGTAAGGCAAACATCGCAGGCAAGCGCGTCATCCTGGTGGACGATGTATTCACCACAGGCACCACGGTGAATGAGATCTCCAAACTCCTAAAAACCGCAGGAGTGGCGCGCGTAGCAGTGCTGACCGCTGCCAGGGCTGTGTGAGATGAAGAAAGAATACAACGAGATCAAGGCCACGATCACAGAAGCCGAAGCGCAGCTGATGATCGAGCGGGTGGCGCGTTTCATCGTGGAACGCCATTTGGGAGCGGCGGGCATCCTGCTGCTGGAATCGCTGCATCCCTTGCATGGGATCGCCAGCCAGGCCATGTATTTCGTGTTGCCATTCGCGGAAATGGTCTTCGATTCCCAAAAATACCAGAATTTCGCCCTGATGATCCAGAACGAGGACTACCTGAAGCGCCTGATCAAGCGCATCGACGAACTGGACGAAGAACTCAACCGCGAGCACCGCGCCGCGGCCAACCTGATCCGCAAGCGCCGCCGAAACAAGCGCCGCGCTTTGCTTAAACGACTTTTCAAGAAAGAAGATAAATCAGCTGAATAAGCGGAGGTATAATGCAATACGATGAGAAACGCCTGACCCGGATCGTCGCCACAGACTGCGGCAGTACGACGACCAAGGCTATTTTGATCGAATGGGTGGACGGCGAATATCGCCAAACCATCCGCGGAGAGGCGCCCACGACCGTGGAAGCCCCCCTCAACGACGTAACCAAGGGCGTGATCAACGCCACCCAGGAGCTGGAAGAACTAGCTAGGCTCAAGTATCACAACCCCAATATCAAATTCATGGAGAACGGTGAATTCGTGATTCCGCGTAAAGGCGACATTGGCGTGGATGCCTATGTTTCCACATCTTCGGCTGGCGGAGGACTACAGATGATGGTGACCGGAGTGGTCGCCGCGATGACCGGCGAAAGCGCGGAACGCGCTGCGTTGGGAGCCGGGGCGATCGTGATGGACCTTATCGCCAGCAACGACAAGCGCATGAACCACGAGAAGATTGAGCGCATCCGCGAACTCCGGCCGGACATGATCCTGATGGCTGGCGGAGAGGATGGCGGCACGATCAAGCACGTGGTGGAAATGGCGGAATTGGTTAGTGGCGCCGATCCCAGGCCGCGCCTGGGTTCCGGGTTTAAACTCCCGGTGATCTACGCCGGCAACAAAGAAGCCCGCGAGCACATCAAAGAATCACTCGGCGACAAGGTGGATCTGATCATCACCGATAACATCCGCCCCAAACTGGAAACCGAAAATCTGGGCCCAGCCAGAGACAAGATCCACGACCTCTTCATGGAGCACGTGATGAAACAGGCTCCCGGCTACAACAAACTGATGGAATGGTGCCAGGGTCCGGAGCACGAACAGGTGCCCATCATGCCCACTCCGGCCGCTGTCGGCAATATCATGCAAGCCATCGCCAAGGACGAAAAGATCGAAGTGGTGGGCGTGGATATCGGCGGCGCTACCACGGACGTGTTTTCCGTGTTCACCGAGGACTATGTTTTCAATCGCACCGTGAGCGCCAACTTGGGCATGAGCTACAGCATCTCCAACGTTTTGGCATCCTCCGGCCTGGATAACATCATGCGCTGGGTTCCGCTCGACATCGACGAAAATGAACTCCGCAACATGATCAAGAACAAGATGATCCGCCCCACCACGATTCCTTCCCTTCTGGAAGAACTGGTTCTGGAGCAGGCCATCGCCATCGAAGCCCTGCGCCTGGCTTTCGAGCAGCACAAGGAATTTGCCAGCAGCCTGAAAGGCATGCAGCGCCAGCGCGATATCTCCGAAGCTTTCAGCCAGTCCACATCCGGCGCTTCGATCGTGAACCTGATGACCCTCAACCTCCTTGTAGGCAGCGGCGGAGTGCTTTCCCACGCTCCACGTCGCCACCAAACCGTGATGCTGCTGATCAATGCCTTCCTGCCTGAAGGAATTACCCGCCTGGCTGTGGACAGCATTTTCATGATGCCGCACCTGGGCGTCCTTTCCGAGATCAGCACCAAAGCGGCGACCGAAGTCTTCCGCAAGGATTGCATGGTCTATCTGGGCACCTGCGTAGCGCCAGTCGGCAAGGGCAAGATCGGCAAGCCGGCGCTGTACGCCAAGCTGCAAATGCCCGATGGCAGCGTTTGGGAAGAGGACATCCCCTTCGGCGAAGTCCGACTGATCCCCTGTGGAGTTGGCGAAGTGGCTCAAGCCACGTTGAAAGCGAGCGGCGGCCTGATCCTCGATAAGGATAAAAACCGCGAACTGACCGTGGATCTGCACGGCGGTACCGTCGGCATCGTTCTGGACACCCGCGGCAGAAAACCCTTCACGCTGCCTGCGGAAAAGGCCGAACGCATCGCGCTGCTCAAGAAGTGGATGCGGGAATTCAAAGCCTACCCCGAAGCGATTCTGCAATAGGAGGAAACAATGGGACAAGCATATTCTGCCGGATTGACCGTTACTGAAAGCATCGTATTGAGAAAAGAGCGCATCCTGCCCCTCAAGGGCAAAGTGCTGGTGAAAAAAGGCGACGAAGTCAAGGCTGAGACCGTGGTGGCGGAAACCCTGCTGCCCGGCAAGGTCGTGCCCTTCAACCTGGCCAACAAATTAGGCGTCACACCCGGCCAATTGACCAATTTCATCAAGATCGAAGCCGGACAACAGATCACAACCCATACCGTCCTTGCCGAAACCAAAGGCCTCTTTGGCCTCGGGCTGTTCAAGAACGAGGTCCATTCGCCCGTGGAAGGAGAAGTGGAGAGCATTTCTTCCGTCACCGGACAGGTCCTTTTGCGTGAACCGCGCATACCCGTGCAGGTGAAAGCCTTCATGGACGGCATCGTGACCGATGTCATCGAAGACGAAGGCGTGGTGATCGAAAACAAAAGCGCTTACATTCAGGGGATCTTTGGCATCGGCGGCGAAACCATCGGCGAGATCAAGGTCCTGGCCAAGTCCCCGGAAGCGGAGATCGAAGCCAGCGCCGTGGACGCTTCCTGCAGCGGCAAGATCATCGTCACCGGCTCCTTTGTGAACTTCGCCGTGATCGAAGCCGCGCGCCACCATGGCGTGAAGGCCATCATCACAGGCGGTATCGACGACCGGGACATCAAGAAGCTCCTCGGCCACGATATCGGCGTCGCCATCACCGGACACGAGAACATCGGCCTCACCATCGTGGTCACCGAAGGTTTCGGCAAGATCACCATGGCGCGCAAGACCTTTGACCTGCTGAAAAAGTTCGAGGGGAAAAAGACCTCGATCCATGGCAGGACACAGATCCGCGCCGGCGTTATCCGCCCCGAGATCATCATTCCTCAAGCTTTCGACGCCGCGGAACTGGTGGTGAAAGAGGCCAGCCTGCCCATCCTGGAACCGGGCACCCTCATTCGTGTGATCCGCCAGCCCAATTTCGGCAAGATCGCCAAGGTGATCAGTTTGCCGGAAGAACTCACCAAGGTTGAGTCCGAAACCCTCGTCCGTGTTCTGGAAGCCCAGTTCGAGGACGGCACCAGGATGATCCTGCCACGGGCCAATGTGGAAGTGATTGAGACCTAAAAAGAATATAGATATGAACAAGGGCGGTTTTCGGACCGCCCGTTTTTTTTATTGAGGAAAAGAACGTTGAGGGGCGGGATTCGATCCCCGTTTCCCGGCACACCCTGGAGCCTGGCTCACTCTCCTGTGGACGGCCTCCCCAAGACATCCCTAAGATTGTTAGGGATGTGTTCGAGAGGCCATAACGAGGGTTAACGGCCAGGGGTTAGGGCTCTTCATATGCAAGTTCCAGCGCTGTCATCCCGGACGCCGGGGTCCCCACGGAATGGGGTGGCGAGCCGGGATCCAATCTTCTAATAACTCAAAATCAGAACCAAACCAGCCATGCTTTGCAAGAAGAAAAGAGAAAAGACTGGATCCCGGGTAACACTCCGTATTCCCGGGATGACAACGTTGGGGCTGGCGGATCCTTACTTGACGATCTTGATGTACATCACACCGCCGCTGGCCGCTCCGAAGTAGCCCAGGGCGTTGTGGATCCCGCCGTGCAGGTAGCCGTCCTGCATGTAGGTATAGCGATAGTAGTTGTCGTCCACGATGTAGGCGCTGACGCTGTAGCGGCCGTAGAGGACGAAGGAGAAGGCGTAATCGTCCAGGACCAGGAAATTGCCCTCATACCCAGGCAGGGTCTGCGTGGTGAAAGGATAGAGGAAAGTGATCCGCCGAAAGGCTCCGCCGGCTTCGTAGACCTCCCGCAGGGATTCGTCCGGATGCTCGATGCCCAGCACCGTGGTGGTAAATTCCAGATCGGTGCTGAAATCCTCCAGGCAATAGATCTGGCCGAAGAAGTTGAAATCTCCGCTCACCGCTCCGGTATTGAGCACGACAGGATACTGGCTGTCCACGGCGGAGAAAGGCGTGGCATTGGCGGAAGCGGGATCGAAGGAATAACCAGTCCCGGCGGGATCGGTGCCCCAAGGATCGGGAAGCAGCTGGACGCTTGGCGGGACGGTGGTCTCCGCCCAGATCAACGGCGCATAGCCTGGCACCCGGACCTCTATCCTGTAGCGATGTTCAGGCTGGAGCACATGCGCTTCGGGATCTATGTATTTGACCTTCATTTCGTCCAGCGCTGGCTGCAACTGGAATTCGGCCTCAGTATCCAAATCCCGGATTAGCACTTCGGCATCGAAAACGAAGAGCTGCAGGGGGTCGAAGTCCTCGATGGCGGAGCTGCGCGTCACATAGACGGGGTGCTCCAGGCTGATGGCCTGATTGGCGACCAGCAAGCCAGCCACGGAATAGGTATCGCCCTCAAAGCGCGGCTGCGAAGTGTTTTCGCAGGATTGCATGATCACTAATGCCAGCAGCAGGATGGGCAGGTGTTTCAAGCGCTTCATCTATACCTCACCATTTTACGTTCAAGCCCAGAAAGGGCAGAAAAGGAAACTGGGTGCCATCCCGCGCTTGCAGTTCCACTCCGCCTGTTTCCATCGGCATCAGCGAATAATTGCGGAAGGACACGTTTTTCCGGTTGAAGACGTTGATGAATTCCAGATACGGTTCGATCGAACCCCAGGAGGTGATCCACTCATACTTGGTGCTCAGATCCAGGCGGATATAGGCAGGCAGGCGCACGCGGTCCTGATAGCTGTAGATGAGCTGGAAGTTGTCGCCGTCGAAATAGATGCGTTCCGGGATTTCGCTGGGCTGGCCGGAGTTGTAGGCGAAATTGAGGCCCAGTTTGAAATCCGCTCCCAGCACCTGAAATCCCGTGTTCTGGCTGAGATTGTAGGTCTCCACCAGCGAGATGGAATGGCTGCGGTCGTAGCGGGGATAGAAGGGCTGGGACTCTCCGGTAACGGGATCGAGGTTGACGCCCTCCATCTTGCGTTGGGTCTGGCTGAGCGTGTAGCCCACAAAGCCCTGCAAGCCCTTCCAATCGTTGCGCAGCATCACATCCGCGCCGTAAGTGAAGCCCTTGCCCACGTGGAAAGTATCGGAAAGCGTTCCGGTCTCGTTGTTCCAGGTGTAATCCGAGGCGTAGTTGAACTGCAGGATGTTGGCGTAGGTCTTGTAATAGATCTCCATATCCCAGCTGAAATAGCGGTTGAGGTCGCGCTGGTAGCCCAGCGTGTAATGCAGGGAACGGCCCGGCTCCAGGCTGCCATCGAGCGGAAACCAGATGTCCAGCGGAGTGCTGATTTCCATGGTCATCAGCGTGAGGTATTGGTGATAAGCGCCGAAATTGGCATATACGCTCTCACCCACGTCCAGATTGCGTTTGAGGGACAGGCGTGGTTCGAGGTTGAAATAAGATGCGGCGGGGATGTGCCCGGGCCTGGCCCGTAAACTTTGGTACCACGCGGCGCGAAGGCCAGGCTGCAGGGTCCACAGCTCATTCAGCGACCAGGTGTCCTGGATGAACAGAGCGCTGGTAAGCGAGGAAACGCGGATGTCCGGCAGGGAATTGGGATTGATCTGAAAAGAACTCTCCTGTTTAAGCCAGGTGTCGTTCCACTTCAGGTCCCAGCCGCTTTCCAATTCATGCCGGTTGTCTGGTTTCCAGCTCAGGATGCCCTTCAAGGAAAGGTCCTGAATACCGTTGAGGCGTTCGCTGGCAATGTCGCCGTCGGTGTTGGTCTGCACGAAATTGCTGCGGAACTCGCTGCCGGCGAAGATGAACTGGGAAAAGAGGCGCGGATTGAAGAGATGCACCCATTGGGTGGTGAAGGTCTTGTTGCCCCAGTCCAGGTTGAGGACGCTGCCGAGGTCGAACGATAGGTCATCGCGGCCAAAGTAAGTGCTCAGGCTCAGTTTGTTGCGGCTGTCCAGATCCCAGTTGAGTTTGAACTGGCCGTCGTAGAAATAGTAATCCGGGATCCCGTCCACCAGTTGCTGAAGCAATTCCACATAGGTGCGGCGGATTGAGGCCATGTAGGATCCGCTTTGCTTGCCGATCCGGAGCGGACCTTCCACAGTGGCGGAAGACGAGATGAGGCTGAGCCGGGCCACGCCTTGAGGCTGGACCCGGTTGCCCTGGCGATTGTCAACCTCGAGCACGGAAGACAGCCGCCCGCCGTATTTCGCGGGGTAGCCGCCCTTGATCAGGTTGATGTTTTCCACGGCATCGGTATTGAAAGTGGAGAAGATGCCGCCGAAATGGTTGGGATTGTAAACATCGATGTCGTCCAAGAGGATCAGATTCTGGTCGGGTGAACCGCCACGGACGTAGAGCCCGGAAGAGAAATCCGAGATCGGCGCTACTCCTGGCAAAGTGAGCACGGCGCGGAAGACGTCGGCTTCCACTGGAGAAACCACGCTCTGGATATCGGCTGGGCCGCGATGAATGGAACTGGCGCGGATCACCGGACCCTCGGCATTGGCCTCGGCTGTGGCAGTGACCACCACTTTGCTCAGTTCCACGGCGCTGCCGCTCAGTTGTGCGTTCACCGTGATGTCGTCATTAAGGGTGCTAACCACGAAGGGAATGTTGACCTTGCTGTGGGCAACCAGGGAAAAGTCCAGGGAAAAGGAGCCCGTCTGGTTCAGGTTCAGGACGTAGTAGCCCTTCTTATTGGTTTGGCCGCCGATCCTGGTGCCGGATACGGAGACATTGACGTATTGGATCGGTTCGCCATTTTCCGCGTGGGTCACAAAACCGCTAACCGTGGCGGCGAAGAAAGGTCCGGCCAGCGTAGCCAGCAGCAGGAGCAACATCGTCTTGATCATCGTTATCCTTGGTTTCGTAGGTTATGCACAAGGACGGCATTCCCGCAGAGCG
>DAHVPC010000097.1 GCA_027318475.1 Candidatus Cloacimonadota bacterium
CGCACCGGTTTCGCCATGGTCAAAGTGGCGATGGACATGCTCCGCGAAGGCCTGATCGACGAAAAGACCGCGCTGCTGCGCATGGAACCGAACAAATTGGACGAACTCCTGCATCCCGTGTTTTCCAAGGCCGGACTGACCGGCGCGAAAGTCATGGCGAAAGGCCTCCCCGCCTCTCCTGGCGCGGCTACCGGACAGATCGTGTTCTTCGCCGACGATGCCGAAGCCTGGGCTGCGCAGAACAAAAAAGTCGTGCTCTGCCGGGTGGAAACTTCCCCGGAAGACTTGCGCGGCATGAACGTGGCGATGGGCATCCTGACGGCGCGCGGCGGCATGACCTCGCACGCGGCGGTCGTGGCCCGCGGCATGGGCAAATGCTGCGTTTCCGGCGCTGGCTCAATTGTAATAGATTATAAAGCCCGCACCCTGACAGTGGGCGGAAAAGTGTATAAAGAGGGCGACTGGATCTCCCTCAACGGCAGCACCGGCCAGGTTCTGGAAGGCAAGATCGAGACAGTCGATCCCGAATTGAGCGGCGACTTCGGCGACCTGATGAAACTCGCCGACAAATACACCCGCATGTATGTGCGCACCAACGCCGACACGCCTCACGACGCCAGTGTGGCGCGCGGTTTTGGCGCCAAGGGCATCGGGCTGTGCCGCACCGAACATATGTTCTTTGAAGGCGACCGCATCAAATCCATGCGCGAAATGATCCTCGCCGACGACGAAGCCGGGCGCAGAAAGGGTTTGGACAAACTCCTGCCCATGCAGCGCTCCGACTTCGAGGGCATATTCACCGCCATGGACGGCTTCCCGGTCACCATCCGCCTGCTGGATCCGCCGCTGCACGAGTTTGTGCCGCACCAGGAAGACCAGCAGCAGGACATCGCCACTGAACTGGGCATCCCGCTGCAAAAGGTGAAAGACCGCGTCAATTCCCTGCATGAGTTCAATCCCATGCTCGGCCATCGCGGCTGCAGACTGGGCAACACCTATCCCGAGATAACGGAAATGCAGGCCCGGGCGATCATCGAAGCCGCGCTGAACGTGGCTGCCAAAGGCGTGAAAGTGCTGCCCGAGATCATGGTTCCACTCACCGGCACCGAAGCTGAGTTCAACCTGCAGGAACAGATCATCCGCGCCACCGCGGAAAAGGTCTTCGCCGAAAAAGGCGCGCGGGTGGAATACCTGGTGGGCACGATGATCGAGATCCCGCGGGCCGCATTGGTCGCGGACAAGATCGCCCAGACCGCCGAGTTCTTCAGCTTCGGCACCAACGACCTCACGCAGATGACCTTCGGTTACTCGCGCGACGACGCCGGCGTTTTCCTGCCCGTTTACCTGGCCAAGAACCTGCTTAAAACCGATCCTTTCCAGATCCTGGACCAGGAAGGCGTGGGCCAGTTGGTGCACATGGGCACCGAACGCGGACGCCAGACCCGGCCCGACCTGAAAGTCGGCATCTGCGGCGAGCACGGCGGCGAACCTTCCTCAGTGGAATTCTGCCACAGAGTGGGCATGAACTACGTCAGCTGCTCACCCTACCGCGTTCCGATCGCACGTCTGGCAGCAGCCATGGCCGCGATCCGCCAATAACAGCATAAGAGTAAGATAAAAAGAAACGCCGGGGTTTTCGGACTCCGGCGTTTTGTTGTTTTGTAACCTTACTTAACCAGGACGCGGATCCCTTCTGAATGGGCGCTGAACTCCGGCGCGTACATGCATTGGATGGAGGTGACGCCGTTGGAGAAATCGCCCGCGTTGAAGACGCGCAAAGGATATTCGAACACGTAGGTCCCCTTACGCAGGTATTCGATGAAGAAGTTGGTGGCGGCATCCCCGGTGGCTTCGTAATAGCCCAGGCCGTCCTGCCATTTGTATCTGGAGAGCACGTTGATGGGCTCGAAGCCTGCGCTGCGCATATCTTTCAGGTGCACATATTCCATGTCTCTGTCCGAGCGCAGTTCGATGCGCACGACCACTTTATCGCCGACGGCCAGCTGGGACTTGTCGCTGACGGGCTCCAGCACCTTGCCGGTATCGGTGATCCGCTCGACGAAGAGCTTCTTGTTCAGGCGCAATGGGGTCTCGGCCGGGGTGATCTTGTCCAGGTCCTCGAAGTATTGCCAGTAGAGAGCGCCCCAGGACGATACGTCGTTGGGGTTGGTGACGCTGATATTGGCCATTTGGGGTGTGATCTCGCCGCCTGACCACGAGGTTTTGAAATAGCCCGTTCCGGCCTCCACCTGTACTCCGTCCAGATTCAGCGGATCGATGGCCTTTCCAGCCAATGTGATCTGGGCAAGTTGCTCGGTATTGAGCCACTCGGTTCCAGAAATGAGCAGCGCGTAGCAGGCTTCCGCCGTGGCTTTGGTCGTTTTCCAGTTCGTGGTCTGCTTGTTTTTCAGCAGCCAGGTGCGCATTTCGTCGATGGACAGCGTGTCGGCGGCGATGTCGTGGAAGGCTTCGATCAGCAGGGATTGCGTTTCGATCGGCGCCTGATACCAGAACCAGCCCCAGTCGTCATTTTTCCACCACATGCCCAGTTCTTCGCTGTGCAGGGCTTTCTCTTTCAGGGAAGCGATGATCTTGCCGGGCGTGACCCGTTTTTCGCTGCGGTGCAGGGCGAGGGCGATCAGGCCCTGGCCGTAAAGGTCTTTATCCAGCCAATACTTATCCGCCTGGCTTAGGAAGTAGTCCACCGCCACGCCCACGTCTTCCGGTATCTCCAGATCCGGGAAATAGGACCGCGCGTAGAGGTAGTGCATTTCCATGTAGCCCAAATGGTCGTCGTCCAGATGGCCGTATTTCTTGATATTCTCGTAGTCGCGTAGGATCTCTTCGTCGATGTATTCCACGGCGGATTCCACCATTCTCCAAATCCTGGCGTCGCTGCGGACGGAAGTGACGCCCAGATGGTCCAGATGGCCGAAACCTTCCACGATATACTGCGTGACCCACCAGGAATCTGGCATGCCGGGAAACCAGGGCCAGGCGCCGCTGGGGCTCTGGTTCTTCTGCAATTGGGTGAGCGCCGCGTTGAACTGGTCGGCCATGTGGTTGAGGTCGAAGAGCAGGCCGATCCGTTGTTTGGCCTGGCTTTCATTCTTGGCGTCCAGCACCCAGGGCGTTTCCTGCAATAGGACCGCTTTCAGCTCCTGGTTCTTTTCCAGGTTGGAAAGCAAGGCGGCGGAATTGGGAGTGTCACGCCAGGATTCGAACACGCGCTTGACGCGGGGATTGGCGTTGGCGATATGCGAGGCCAGGCTGTTGGCATAGAAGCGCGAGAAGATCTGCTCGTTGCAGTCGTAGGGATACTCCATCATGTAGGGCAAGGCCTGGACGGCGTACCAGGCGGGATTGGAAGTGTATTCCAGCGTCAGTTTATGGTTCCGGATCGTGTCCGATGACTCGCTGTCGCGCAGTTTGGCCCAAGTGAAGGACTTGGTGGAATGTCCGCGCACAGGAAGCGGCAGGCTTTCGGTCACCAGCATGCGGTTGGTGAGGATGGGCAGGGTGTTTTCCTCGCCGTCGGAGAAATCGCCTGCCCGGGCCACCACTCTGTAAGTTACGGCGCCAAGGCCGTAAGGGACGTCCAAAACCCAGCTCAGGCTTGTGCTTTCACCTTTCTTTACAGAAAAGGGTTGTTGGGCTTGCTTCAGTCCAAAGTCCCTGTCCACGGGTTCCATTGTGATGGCGTCGAAGAGGAAAAGCTGGCAGTTGCCGGATTGGTCGGTCTCGTCCAGGGAAGTGATCTTGGCGGTGAAGGTGATCTTATCGCCTTCGCGGAAGAAGCGCGGGGCGTTGGGCAGCACCATCAGGGGCTTCTGCGTAACTGTAGAGTTTTCCGTGGTGCCGATCTGGAAGTCCCTGGTGATAGCCAAAGCGCGGAACTTCCAGCGGGTGAGCGCTTCGGGAACGGTGAAAGCCAGGCTGACTTCTCCGTTTTCATCCGTGCGGAGCTCTGGATAGAAGAAGGCTGTTTCGGCGAAGTTGGCGCGCGCCTGCACCCCGGAAAGGTCTTCCGGTTGGGCTTGCAGTTCTCCACCCAGGTTGTTAACACCAGCTTGCAGGGATATGATGTCCGCTGTATCGCTCATAGCAGATCCGGGTAGTGAATTCATTTCGATCTGCCGTGAACTGCCCGCCGACTCTTTCGCCATCATCACTGGCAAGGCCATAGCATCGCTCATTAGATACCTGCCGCCGTAGTATCCTGAATAGTAGCCATACCAGTTGAAGGCATCAAAACGCCTCTCCGGATAATAGCCAGCATAACCCGGAACGTCGATCTGATAAAGGCTGGCGATGGGCGCAAAGTTGTAATTGAGCCAGCCTCGCGACCTGGGCACTTTGCCATAGACGCTGGCCGACCATTGGTTGGATCGGAAGGCGTCCAGCGAGGCGTCATACATGGAAGCCAGGACTTCCGCGGTGACCTTGCCGCCCGTGTGGTCCTTCAGTTTGAGCCGCCATTCCTCGTTTTGCCCGGGCAGCAGTTTGTCGCGGAAGGTCATGTATTCAAAGGCGATCTGCTTATTGGTCCAGGGCACGGTTATTTCCTGGCTGTGGGTGTAAAGGCGTCCGTCGCGGATGAAAGTGAAATGGACGTAGAAACTGCCCCGGTCGCTCTCTTTCACCGGTAGTTCAAACAGGCGCTGCTTATCATCCAGGGTGAAGCGCAGGCTGTCCACTATAACGTGGTCTTTCTCCACTTCATAGAGCACCGAAACGCCGCCGTAGCCGCTGCCGATGAGTATTTGGGCGGTTTCGCCGGGCTCGCAGACGGTCTTGACCGGCACAAACCAATCCGCCAGAGGATAGGGCAGTTGTTTCGCCGCGGAGTCGTAAACCGTGAAGTAGCGGGTAACCTTGATCTCCTGCTGTTGGTAGTTGGCGACTGCTTCGAGGGCGTAAACGCCGGGTTTCCAGCGCGCGAAATCCTTTATCAGCAGGGAATCCTTCTCTGGAGTATCAAAACTGCCTTTCCAGAGGGATTCCAGCACCTTCCAGCTGGTGATCTTGTCCTCATTGGCATAGGCATCGTGGGGGAATTGCCTCAAGAAGTCATCCCGCTCGAGGTAGTTCCGGTCAGGGGCGTTCCACAGCCTCTGTTTCTGAACGTGGTTGGGTGTTTCCAGGCGTGAAATGGTCACGGTGCCCTGTGCGGGGACAGGCTTTCCGCTCAGGTTGGTGGTCTGAATGGGGATGGCCAGTTGCTTTCCCTGCAAGTCTATTTTTTCCGCCAGAATAGGATTGAGGAGCAGATCCTTCTCTCCGATGTTGAGGTCCAGCTTACCGCTGCGCGTTTCGCCGCTGATGTCGGTAACGTCGGCGCTGAGGGTAAAAGTGAAATAGGGATTGTACCAGGGCAGGGCGCTTTCGTCAGCGGTGGCTAAAAAGGTCAGGCTGAATTTTCCGCTCGCATCAGTTTGCGCGGTTCCGTGCGCGATCTCCTTTTGCGGAGTGGAAGGGCTGGGACCCCACCACCAGAACCAGAAGGGATACTTCGGCTGCCGGGTGATCCTGTAAGCCACGCTGGCGCTGTCGATGGGGAAGCCGGCATAAGACAAGGCCGTACCCTCCACCGTCACATACTGGTTCAGTTTGAAAGTCTCAGCAGGAGCATCCAGCTGCACTTCGAAGCGCGGCCTTTTGTATTCCTCCACGCTGAAACTCACCGAGCCTTGCACCTTGCTTCTGGAATATGAGTTCTCCGACTGACCCTGCACTGTTATGTAACCGGCGGATATAGTCATGTTGCCCGTCAGAACGCCCTTGGGCGCCGTAAAGGTGGTGTTGAAGGTGGCGTATTCGTTTGTCCGCACTTTCTGCGTGGCCACGGTTTGCCCGTTCACATCCCTGAAAGTGATGTCCAGATCGGCATTGGGCTTCAGTTCGTAGTACTTCTCACTGTCGGTAGCATAGAGCACGCCTTTCAGGTAGATGGTCTGGCCGGGCCTGTAGATCGAGCGGTCCGTGAACATCAGGCAGATGTTCTGGGTGTATTTTCCACTACCCGAACCGTAGTTGTAATAGTTGAAGATCTGCAGGGTGTCGGATCCGCTGGTGATCTGGTATCTGCGGCTGTCGTAGCTATCCTCGGCAGGAATCCTGACCTTGCCCTCGCTGTTCGTCTTACCAGACCAGTTCAGTACGTATCTGCTTTTCCTGGCTTCCCGGTCATAAACGCTTTTGTAGGCGTTGACCGTGGCTCCGAAGATGGGTAGGCCGGTCTTGCGGTTGGCAACCAGAAATACTCCAGATTGCCCTTGCGGTGTGATGTAGGATATTTGGGTGCTGCTGAAGAGGCTGAAACCCAGGCAAGCCCGCGCCGCATAATCCCCATCCTCTTCATTGGCGGCGATGAGGATATAATTGCCCAAGGGCAGGCTGGTAAGGGGCAATTCGTAGGAATGAAGCCGGAAATCGCCTTCGTTGGCCACCTGGTAGGTTCTGCTCCAGGCCGGGCTTTTCTTCAGTAGCGCCCGCACTTTTTTAAAGTCGTCGCGCCACCAGTTTTCCTCGCTGTCATAGTTTTCGTTTTTCTCGATATTGGTCTGGGGAATCCGATAGATGCTAAGTTTGACCCGGGAGAGGTTTTTCACGCCCAACAGCGCTTTAATGGGAGTTTGTGGCAGCGCGTACTGCTCCGTTGTCAGCGCCAGTTCGGGCTGAGTGATGCCGCTGGCCAACACCTGGCAGGAAATGGCGCCATAACTTCCGGGATAAGCCTTGATCGCGCTCTGGCAGATTTCCAGGGCGTTTTTGTAATCCCAGCGGTGCTCTTCCGCAAGATCCGGCTTGTAGAGGTCCCCCTGGCTTTTAATGAGCGATGCCAGTTTGAACGTGGCAGAGCTGGAGGCGGGATAAGCAGCGTATTGGGATTGAACCAGGCGCAGCGCGGCTTCGTAGTCCCTGGCCGGGTTTGCTATGGAACAATTGTCATAGACGAATTGCAGCCGGTCCAGATCTACTTCCACCAGCGCTGAGGGATCTTTGTCGTTCAGGTGGAAGCGGAGCAGATCCTGGTAAAGCAGCGCGGCTTGATACTTCAGGGAGAGGGTATCGGGCGAAGCGATGCGCATCTTGGCATAGCTTGCAGCCGGCGCAAAGTACTGGGTGTCCGTGATCTGGAATTCCTCGAATGGCCGGGTCAATCCGGATTCGTCGTTGACGTAAAAATCCAGCGCGAGGTGCGCCAAAAAGTCGTACAGCGTTGGCCTCAGCAAGCGTTCATCGCTGCCTCCGGAGCTCAGCATGGCGGGATAGTCGGCGATGCTGTATTTCTGCAAGTCCAACGGCCGTTCCAAAGACAGCCGGTATTCCTTGATGCTCTCCTTGGAAATCGTGGCCAGGTCCCAGGTGGCGATGTCGTCCTGCTGGAATTGCACCGTTTCGCTGCGCTGGCCAAATCTCCAGCGGTTGCCCTGGTAGTAGTTCCAATACAATTGCGCCAGCATGCTATGCAGAATGGCTGAAGCGGGGAAAGGAGCCCTGTCCAGCTGGCTGCGCACCTTGTCGATGGCCAGCTGGTCGGAAAACTCCTCCACATCCTGCAGGATGGCCAGTTGATAGACCAGAGCCCTGACCTGCTGGTCGGCTTTGTTCTCCCGGACTGCGGCCGCGTAAAGGGAATCCACCTTGCCCGCCATGGATTTCGGCAGGCCGTCCCGCTGCAGTTTGTCGATCTCTTTCCAGGCGGAATCGTAGTTGAAGGGCTTGCTGGAAACAGCGCCCAGGCAGCTGCCGATCAGGCAGGCCAGAATGATGGACACAAGGGTGGGATGCATATCTTCTCCTCTGCGCGAATTGGTTTCTTCGCCTCAATTTATACCCGGAACAAGCGAAATCACTCTGAATCATTTGCATCTGTTTCCCGCAAATTCGTCAAGTTGTTTATCGGGCGCAGCATTCACCTGCCCAAAAGTCGCTGCCAAACCTGTCTCCGCTCCCGCAATCATTGCGCCGTCATTGCGCGGTCATTGCGCGCTTTGCC
>DAHVPC010000098.1 GCA_027318475.1 Candidatus Cloacimonadota bacterium
GTCACTGGCACGATCCAATATTACGGCACATTCCTGCTGATAGCACCGCTGCTGCAGTTTGTGGACGCGGCTTCGGGCGAAATCCTCTACGAATATGAAAGCGCCCTGGGCCAGCAATTCTCTTACACCCTGCCGTTGACCGAGCCGTTCTATGTGGTCGCCCAGGCTATTGAACCCTACACGGGGCGCAGTTTTTACGGAACCGCCGGGTCTCTGCAGTGGCCGATCGCCATTAACCCGGGGATTGTCAACCCGATCGACCTGGGCAACATCCTGATCGAGGAAGCCCTGCCGCCCCGCCACCAAGTCGTCGGCGCTCCGGAAACCTCTGGAACGCACACCATTTATCCCGTTTACAACAGCCTCTTCGTCTATCATTGGGAATATATCAACTGGCTCTACACCGAGGGCGACTACGCCTACATCAAGCGCCACGAACGCTACAACGACGCTGCCAACGTGATCTTCAACTTCCCCGATGGCACCCCTTGGGACAAGATCGCCAACGTCCAGCCCAACGATACCTGGAGCCGCGTGGAAATCCTGGACGACAGCGGCACGCAGCGTATCAGCAGCTTCCACTGCAAAGCGGTCACCGACGACGCACCGGTGCGCGATTTCTACTTCCTGATCTTCCAACGCGATTCGGTGGACAATTCCCTCATCGCCATCCGCATGCTGGATGCCATCCGCCGGCTTTACCACTATGAGGAAGGCTTCGTGGAGCGCGCGGAAGACATCAGCACCAACGTGGAAACAGTCTATCTGCAGGAAGGGAACTATTGGGATTTCAACCCCATCCTGCCGGTCTACCAGCCCACTTACCTGGCGCTGGATTTTTATGAACATTACCAGGGCAACCCAAGCCACCTGACCCTGTTCTGGCAGGCCCCAACCGACGACGGCATCTTCAACTGGACCAGCTACCGCATCTTCAACGCGGACCAGCTCTTCGCCGAGGTGCCCTTCGGACAGAACTTCTGGCACACGGAAACCCTGCCCGCCGCCTATTACCTGTTCACCGTCTGCGCCTATGACGGAACGAACGTGAGCGCGCCCACCAACAGCGTGATTCTGGAAGTGACCGCCAGCGATGATCCAGCTGCGATTCCTCCGGCGCTCTCCATCCAGCCCAATCCCGCTTCCCTGGCTGCTTCAGGCGGCGCGGACATCCGCATCAGCAACGGCAAGTCGCTAAAGGGTAAGATCTCGATCTATAACCTGCGCGGGCAACTGGTGCAGTCCGTTCCCCTTGATTCCCCCGGCGATTTCAGTTACCGCTGGGATCTGCGCGATAAACAGGGAATGCCTTGCTCCGCGGGGATTTACCTGGTCAGGATCAAACTTACAGACGGTACCGAACTGAACGCCAAACTGGCGCTGCTCAAGTAACAGGCCCCGGAGTTTGGCGCTCCATCCGCCCGCGGACCACTCCCGGACCACCCGCGAAATCCGGGGGAGGCGCGGCAGTGGCGTGCGACAAATCCGCCAGCCAGCGTCCAGATCAAGATTTGCTTAATTCCGGACCGACCGCGTGAACGCATTGTTCCAGAAGATGCAAGGAAATCAGAATAAAGACAGAGGAGTCACATGATGACAGGCGGAATCGACAAACAGGGGCGGCTCTTCATCAACCGCCCGGGCAAACCCAAAAAGCAGCGCTGCTGCTACCGGCAAGTCTCCGGAATGCCCATGCAGGAAAGCTGCACGGACTTTTGCCCCCATTTCGGCGATCCTGAATCCCACGGCGCCGAAACCATCCTGCAGCTGTGCCAGGGCACCCGGCTGAAATTCACTGAATTCGACGACCAGCGCTGAAGATTGCCTGGTTTTCCCCTATAATCCGTAATCCGCGGTGACGGTGACCGATATGCTTTTGGTGCGGGTGTTGGTGCTGTAGTAGCCGTAGTCGGAGACTTCCGTGGAGTAGGGCTCGGTGATCTGGAAAACGCCGGTGCGGGCCGATTGCAGTTTGCCCAGTTTGGCTTTGGAGGCGCTCACGATCTCTTTGGCGCGGGAATAGGAATCCGCGGTTGCGGCTCCGATCATTTCCTTCTTCAATTCCGGCAATCTGGAATAGAGGAATTCCAGGTTGGATTGCTGCAAAACGATGGAGCGTTGGGCAAAGAAATCCGGATCGAGGGCGATTTCCTCCACCTTGGCGATGTCCTTGCTGAGCACGTAGAGCATCTGGTTGACGTTGTAGCCGGTGATGGTGCCGTAATTATCCATGGTGGGCGAGCTGGTGGGCGGCTGGATGTTGATGTCCTTTTCGGGAATGCCTTTTTCGCGCAGGATCTGCTTGAATTCCATCACGGCTGTGTTGAGCGAGGTGTAGGCCCCCATCAGGCCGTCTATGCCGGCGTTTTTCTGCATCGAAAGGGTCCACTTCACGAGATCGCTTTCAAAGGTCTTCTGGGCGTAGCCCACCACGTGCAGGCTGTCGTCCACGCGTCGGCTCTGCAGGAAGTAATGGCCAAACACGCCCAGGCCGAGGATGAAGCACACACCCAGGACCAGCCAGCGATGCCCGGCGGATTTATCTTTGGCGAGGGCTTCCCAAGCGCCCATGCCGACTATCGCCACGAGGGCGATCCAGACGGGATTGAAACTCATATCGTCTCCTAGGTCACAAGATATCAGATAAAGTAAGCGGCCCAAGGTCCAGCGGCAACAATATCCACGCAGCGTTGGAAACCGTCGAAACTGAAGCGCAGCTCCAGGTTGAGGACTTCCTCGGGCAGAAGTTTCGCTGCCAATTCAGGCCATTCGATGAGGGTGACGCCGTGTTCCAGCCAGTCCAGGATGCCCAGGTCCATAAGTTCGGCCGTGCTGTTCAAGCGGTAGAGGTCCAGATGGTAGAGCGGAAAACTGGGGGCGCGGTATTCCTTGAGCAGAACGAAGGAAGGGCTGTCCAGTGGCTCGGGAATGCCCAGGGCGCGTCCCAAAGCCGCGGCGAAAAAGGTCTTGCCGCTGCCCAGGTTTCCGCTGAGGCACAGGACGTCTCCAGGCTCAAGCAGAGGGGCAAGAAAGTCCGCCAGGGCAATCGTGTCCTGCTCGGTCTGGAGAGTCAGGTGGCGTGGCAAGGCGGGCATGGCGCTCCTTGTTAGGTAGGATTCCGATCCTACCGCATCATGTCGAACTGGAATGCGACACTACGAAAAAGTCCCGAAAGTTGCTTCAGGCTCGGCATTGGAGCCTTCTTCATCTTCCGGGACGATCTGTTGTTCACAGTCCTAATGATAGGTTAACCCGTCAGACTGACGCCGCCAATCTTTATTTCAAGCGCTTGGAGCGGCAGGTGGCAACCGGCAGTATCATCTCCTCCATGGAGACACCGCCATGCTGGAAGGTGCCGTTGTATTGCCTTTGATACTGGTGGTAGGAGTTGGGATAGACGAAGTAATAGTCGTCCCGGGCGAAGATGAAGTTGTCCACGATGCTTTTGATGGGCAAACCGTAATCGGAGGGTTTCTTCAGGAAAACGGCGTGGCGGTCGTTGGCGGAGAGGTTCTTACCTTCCTTGTAGCGGACGGTGACGGAGGTATCGCGGTCGCCGATGACCTGGGTGGCGCGGTTGACCTTGATCGAGCCGTGGTCGGTGCTGATCACGCAGATGGCGTCCTGTTTGGCGATCAGTTTCAGGGCCTCATACAGCGAGGAATGCAGGAACCAATGCTTGGTGAAGGCGCGCAGGCCTTCCTCGTGGGGAATGGTTTCCTGCAGGATCTGGTCGCGGGAACGGTGGTGCGCCAGGAGGTCCAGGAAGTTGTAAACCAGCACGATGAGGTTTTCCTTGTTCCAGGTTTCGATCTTGCGGAGCACGAAATTGCCTTCCTCCATGTTGAATATCTTCACGTATTTGGAAGAGGGGTCGAGGTTGTAGCCCAGTTCCACGATATGTTCGTCCATCAATTGGTGTTCGTTGCGGTTGCGGCTGTTGTCCAGGTCGTTGGAGGTCACCCAGTATTCGGGGAACCTTTTGGCGATATCCTGGGGCAGCAGGCCGCTGAAGATGGAGTTGCGGCTGTAAGGCGTGGCAGTGGGCAGGATGGAGTAATAGAGGTCCAACTGCTCGTCGAAGAGTTCCTTGATATAGGGTTGAATGGCCAGATATTGGTCCAGGCGCATGCAATCGATGATGATGAAATAGACAGGGACGCGCTCTTCAAAATGCGGCGCGATGTATTGGGAGACGACGTCGAAGGACAGGTTGGGACGGTCGTCGGAATGCAGCCAGTTGCGGTAATTGCGTTCCACGTAGTTGGTGAATTCGGTGTTGCAGTTGCGTTTTTCCAGGAAGTGGGTCTGGCGCAGGCCGTCGTCGTTGACTTCGTCGATCTGGATCTCCCAATAGGCCATCTCGCGGTAGATGTTGGCCCATTCTTCCCAGTTGGGGTTGTCGAAGAGGCGTTGGTTGAGCTGGGCCATATAGCGGGTGTATTGTTCGCCGATCTGGTTGGCGCGAATCTCGTCGGCCTGGAAGATCTTTTTAATGGCCATGATGATCTGGTTGGGGTTGATCGGTTTAATCAGATAATCGGCGATCTGGGAGGCGATGGCTTTGTCCATCAGGCCTTCCTCTTCGCTTTTGGTAACCATCACGATGGGGATGGCGGCGTTGATGCGCTTGATCTCCGTGAGCGTGGCCAAGCCGTCCATGCCGGGCATCATCTCGTCCAGGATCACCAAGTCGTATTTGCCGGCCAGGACCTTCTCGACGGCGTCGGCGCCGTTGTTGCAGGTGTCCACGAGGTAGTTGCGTTCCTCCAGAAAGAGGACGAAGGACTTGAGCAGATCGATCTCGTCGTCCACCCAGAGTATTTTCATTTGTTTGGTGCGTTTCAAGCGGATTCCTCCTTGTTGAGTGCGGATTCGAAGCTGCGCTGGCGTTCCCGGACCACTTTCTTGATCTCGTCGGTGTCCGCGTCCTGAAAGAACAGCGCCAGTTTGAAGTTCAATTCTGTCCGGGAGCAGTTGAAGACGGCGACCATGCGCTCCAGAAACTGGTCGATGAGGACCTTTTTCAGATCAATGTCCTGTTCCTTTTCCTTCTTTTTGAGTTCCTTGATGTAGTCGCGCAGGTCCTTGGTCGGCATCTCTTCGGCCTTCTGGACCCAATCGTCGCGTTCGTCCCAATCGGCTTTCTGAACCAGCGGTTTGATCATCTGCAGGCGGTCGAATCCGATTTCCTTGACCTTCACCTCGTCCACGTCCATTTCTTCGATGAACACATCGAAAACCTGCACCAGTTTGCCCGCCAGGGTACTGCTAAGGGCGTATTCGGACTCCACGAAGTCCTTGAAAGTCTCATAGCCTTTACGGCGGAAACTCTTGCTGCGCTTGATCTCGGAGAGCAGCTGACCCAGGCTGAGGAAGTTTTCCTCAAGTTCGTCCTTGAGGTTGGCGACGGCGCTGAATTGCTCGTCGGGCGTCATGTTTTCGATGCGTTCTGGCATTGATTTCATAAAACTGGTTTCCTTTGGCTGTGGCCGAAGCCGTTGCTGTTTCCGGGCCGGACTGGTTTCCGCCCGCTGATGGAAAGGGTGCAATCACTCTTTCTCGAAATCGTTCTCGTTTCCTTCCGGTTCGGAATCGGAGTTGTCGTCAACTGCCCGGGAACCGTCGTCCTCGATATAATCCCCGGCGTAACCGTTCCTGTTGATCACCATGTCGTAGATGATCCCGCCGGATTGATACCAGCCCAGGAACCTGCCTTGCAGTTGTCCCTTGCGGTAAGTGGCGCTCATCTGCGGCGAACCGTCCGGATACCACAGGTAGGTGTTGCCGTGCTGCAAACCTTTGCGCAGCGTGAGCATCCGGGCCAGGCGGCCATCCGTGAACCTGTCGATGGCGATCCCGGTGAAGGGTTTGCCGTCTTTCAGCCAGACTTCACCCTCTTGGGTAAGTTCGGAGGCTTGCTCCGCATGGGCTGGCAGGATGTAGTTCTTCACCAGTTCATACTCCTCGCGGTTGCTTTGCGCGAACAGCAGGCCGGAAACGGCTGTGAAAACAAAAACCAACAGCAGCCCGAGCCACAGGGAACGCGAATTCCCTCCCCGGTTTATCGTGTCAGCGCGATCGCGCTGGCCATACTCAGTCATGCTTGCGCACATATTTTTGCTCCTTGCCCGCTTGTCAACTGTTTTCCCTCTGCGGATAAAATAAGCCGGGCCAGTCCCTCTGGCAATCGCTATCTGGGAGCCGGAATCCGTTTCGCGGAGCCTTGCCGTGCTGGTCTCGCGCCGGACTTTTGGCTTGACAGGATCCGCAGTTCCCGGATGCGCTCATCCAAGCAGGCCAAGGCCTGGTCATACGGAAAAGGTGGCGCTGATGCCCGGACTGAACGTATTTGTGAATCCAGCCAACATTAACGCCTCCCTGTTGAACGCTGTGCGCAGGGATGGGGAGGCGCAGCGGCGTTTGTTTCCCCATGTTAGCGATACTCTGGAACAGCCTGATCCCCGCGTCCTGATTTGCCTGCGGACGCATTCTTCCTATCAGGTTCGCGCTTGCAAACTGGGCGATTGGACCTGCTACGTGGAAAACCAAACCCGGCAGGAATTCGTCCCCCCTCTGGAAACGCTGCTGCGCAAACTGGATGGGCAGGCGCCGGAGTTTTTGGGGCTAAGAGCTGTCTGGGATGAGTTGCTGGGCGGAATGCCCGGAGCCTCTTTCTTCCTGGCAGTGAACAGCCAGGCCGGACTGCTGGCCTTTGCCAACGACGCGCTGGCTCGCTTGCCCGTCTATCTGAGGCAGAGCAACGCTTCCCTGGCCTTGTGCCGCGATATCGGCCAGCTGCAAAGCGCCTGCCCGGAAAACACCCTTAATCCGCTCTACCTGGCCCTGAACCAGGTTTTCGGCTATGTTCCGGGGCGGGGAACCGTTTACGACGAGATCGACACTCTGTCCGGCGGCACTTTTGGCGTTTACGGTATCTCCAGCGGGAAACTCGTCCTTTCCTCAGATCCCGGTTTGCGCTTTCCCGAGGTGGATGCAGCGGGCAGCCAGGCTTCCCGCCTGAAAGACCTGGTGCGGGCCTTCGATGCCGCCAACCGTGAGTTCAGCCAGTCCGGAACTCCCCTTTTGGCTCTGAGCGGCGGCTTCGACTCCCGGGCCATCCTGGCTTCCTTTGTCCGACAGGATTTGCCGCTGCAAGCCGTCACCTACCACGACGCGCAAAACGCCGCTTCGGACGACGTCCGCGTAGCCTCTCAAATAGCGCGGGACCTGCGCCTCAACCACAGGATCCTGGCTTTGCCCAGGGAAGGGCTTGAACATTACCGTAAACTCTTCGCGCTCAAAAGAGGCATCAACTACCTGGGCGTCGCGTTTTTCCTGCAATTCCTGGAAGCCGCCCGCTCTGCCTTTCCCCAAGCGCAGATCCTGTTAACAGGAGATGGAGGCGACAAGGTTTTTCCCTGCTTGCTGCCAGACCAGAAACTGCGCGACAGCCGGGAATTCCTGGATCATCTCTACGCCCAGAACGCAATCTTTCCGGTTGAAGCCACGGTGGAACTACATGCCGTGGAAGTGGCTGCGATCGACGCCTATCTGCTTGATCTGGTGGGCACTTACCCGGGAGGAACCTGGCCGGAAAAATACAAGCAATTCATACTGGCAGAACGGGGCGGACGCTGGCTCTACGAGGGCGAGGACCGCAACCGCAATTTCTTCAACCACGCGACGCCTTTCTACGCCTACGTTTTTTACCGCCTGGCCCTGCAAATCCCCGATGCGTGGAAGCGCAACAACCGCTTTTACCGCCAGTTCCTGGCCGAACTCTCGCCGGAACTGAGCCGGTCCCGCATCGCCGACAGCGTTTTGCGTCCCACCGGATTGTCCTATGACGCGTTGTTATTGCTGCGTAAAATGCTGCGCAAAG
>DAHVPC010000099.1 GCA_027318475.1 Candidatus Cloacimonadota bacterium
CTGAAAGGGCAGAAAGTGTCCGATCTGCTCCTGCCCAACGTGAACCAGGGCGCCAACAGCGTCCAATGGCAGGTTCCGGAAAGTTTGCCCGCCGGGATTTACCTCTATCGCCTGGAGAACCAGCCCGGAACGCTGCGCCGGATGCTGCACCTGAAATGAGGATGCTCAAGCCCGCCCTCCTGCTTTTGGCCTTGCTGGGGCTGAACGCCATGGCCTTCGCCGTGTCTGCCCTGGCCACGGAATTCGAAGCCAAGGTCCAGGCTGCTCCTTCCGCGGAAGAAGCCCTGCCTGTGATCCGCGAATACCTGGGCAAAATGAGCGAGTTGGACGACCTGCGAGTGCTGCAAAACTACTGGATGCGCATCGACAAATCCGCTTGCCGCGAGCATTTCGCCGCCTTGCACGAAGCCCAGCCCAAGAAACCCGAGTACCACTATCTGTGGCTGCGCGTGCTGGACGAATCGGTGCAGCAGTTGCGGGGCTCCCGCCAGTTGATCGCTTCCGCACCGGATTTCTACTGGGGCTACCGGCTGTTTGCCACCAGTTACGCCGCCCTGATGTCTGATTCCGAGGCCAAGGAAGCCGACCGCCAGGACCTTATCGACAACCAGAAGTCCGACCTCGCCATCCTCGAGAAAGGCAGCAAACGCTTTCCCAACGACGAATACCTGAACCTTGCTTTCTTCCACCACTACAACAGCCAGCGTAAAATCGACCGGGCGGAAGACTACCTGGTGAGGCTGCTCGATCCCAAGGCTATCGAATCCAACTTTGAGACCATCATGGAATTCGTGGAGGAAAACCGCAATTCGCGCCCCTTCGAAATCCTGTTTCCCCGCATGCTCTCCGGCGCGATCTCCAGCGGCGACGTTGCCAGCGCCGACAGCCTTGTTATCTACCAGTACAACTACCTTAGCACGCTTTCCCTGATCAATGATTGGAGCCGGATGAACAAGTATTTCGAGGCCAATCCAAACCTTCTGGTGATGGACGAAACCCTGCCCACGCGCATCGAAATGCAGATCGGCCTCAAGAACTACGATACCGCGCTGAACCTGCTGGAAGGCGCTCTGGCCAGCGAAGTGCTGGAATACCAGCAGGTGCTCGACGACCCGCTCTATGAAGCCTTGCACGGGCAACCCCGCTGGAAAGAAGTGCTGGACAACGCCGGTAAAAACTGGGAGCAAGGCAGGAATGAACGCCGGACCGCCGCTCTGGCCAACAAGGTGGATAAACCGGCGCCCTTGTGGGAACTGCCGGATAAAGACGGCAAGCTGGTGCGTCTGGAAGACTTGCGCGGCAAGATCGTGGTTCTGGATTTCTGGGCCACCTGGTGCAGCCCCTGCCTGAAAACCATGCCCCTGCTGGATGTCTGGACCCGGGCCAAAGCCTCGCGGGATCTGGAAGTGTTCTCCATCAACACCTGGGAAAGCCCTTCCGAAGCCGATAAGGTGCGCGCTTTCATGCAAGACAAAGGCTACGCCATGACCCTGCTGTTCGGCAACAACGAACTGCCCAAGGCCTATGGCTTCGACGGCATACCCTTCATCTGCGTGATCGACCAAAGCGGCAACATCGCCTATGAACACAGCGGCTATTCACCTGAATTGCCCGAGCTTCTGGACTTCTGGGTGGAGGACCTCCGCCAGTAGGAACCGCCGTGCTCCGCTTTCCCAAGGACTTCCTGACCGGGATCGAACAGCGCGCGCTGCTTTTTGTGGGCGTGCTGGGGCTTTTGGGTCTGTTGGTCGGCAAAGCGGGCATTCCGGCTCTTTCCGGTACTGACCAGGCACAGCCGCAAATGCTGGTTGCCGCGGTACAGGAAGACCAGCAGGTCCAGATAGACATCCGCAGCGCCTCCAAAGACGAACTGATGCTGCTTCCCGGCATCGGCGAAAAACGCGCCCAGGACATCCTGGATTTCCGCACGCAGCACCAATTCACCAGTGTCCGCGACCTTTTGGAAATAAAGGGGATCGGCGAGAAAATCCTGGCCAAAATGCTGCCCCTGCTCTTGCCCATCGGACCCGGCGACCAAGCCCTGGCAAGCGGCTCCGCGCAGGTTTCCGCCCCAGTTGAACCCCTGGCTTTGCCAATCCAGCAAGATCCTTCCGCGGCTCCTAAGAAGGAAACCGTTGCCAAGTCCGCCCTGACCAACGTCGTCAACCTCAACACGGCTGGATTGGAAGAACTTTGCACTTTACCGGGAATAGGTGAAGTCAAGGCCCGCGCGATCATCGCTTACCGCGCCCAGAACGGCCCTTTCGCCTCGATTGACGACATCGTTCAGGTGAAAGGCATCGGCGCTAAAACCCTGGAGAAGATCCGGCATCGCCTGAGCCTCTGATCCCGCCAAAAACCCGCAGGTTTTTGTTGACACAATCGGGCGCTTTGATTAAATGGGCTTAGATGATCTAAACAGGGAGACAAAATGAAAAGTTCAGGACGCAGCTGGGCGCCGACAATTACCTTGGCCAAACTTTTCGAGGAACAGAACCAGTTCTTCGAGGCTCTGGCCGCCTACGAATTGATCAGCCAAAACGACGCGTCCCCGGCGATCCGGGAACACATCGAAGCCTTGCAGCTGCGCATTCTGAGCGATCCCGGCAACCGCTACGACCCCCGCATCGAGAAACTCTTCACCCCCGAAGAACTCGCCTACCTCAAGATCCTGAACCATCAGGGCTTCGAGAATATGGCGGCAGCCCGGGAAAAACTCAGCGAAGGCTCACTGGCCGCCGAAATTTACATCGACGACGATGAGGACGTCCTGCTGCAGGAAGAGGGCGACGTGGACGCCATGGCCACCATGCTCCAGGAAATCGAACAGCAAGCCCAACTCCGCCTCATGGACGCGGTTCCCGGCTCCCGCGAATACACCATCCGCGACCTGCTCGTGGCCGTTTTGGGGCGCTTTGGCAAAGACCAAAGCCTGGACGACGTCCATCTCAGCGACCTTGTGGCGATCATCCTGGAGATGCAGAGCAGCAAAGCCAGCTCCTGATGCCGCGCAAGATAATCCCGAAATACAACAGGCTCTGCCTGCGCTGCGCCCGTAAATGCAAACAACCCTTCCACGTCACCATCATCAATTGCCCCGATTTCGAAGGCCAGCCCGTGCAAATGACCATCCCCCTCAAATTTGCGCCTGGCCGGCCTAAAAAACTCAAACGCTGAGCCGCGCCATGCGCATCATCACCGGCAAGTTCAAGGGCCGCAACCTCTTCAGCGTGAATGGACGCGGCACCCGGCCCACCACCGCCTTCAACCGCGAAGCAGTCTTCAGCATGTATCAGGACTACGAGGGCAAGAAAGTGCTCGACCTCTTCGCCGGAACGGGTTCCTGGGGCCTGGAAGCGCTTTCCCGGGGCGCTCTCTGGGCGGACTTCGTGGAATTCGCTTCGCCGGCCATCGCCGTGCTGCTGCAAAACATCACCAAACTGGGCTGCGGCGAACTCTGCCATGTGTGGCGCAAACGCGTGGACGCCTTTCTGAAAGACGCCGAGGGCACTTGGGACCTCATTTTCCTCGATCCGCCCTATGCCAAAAACCTCGTCAACCCCACCCTGCGCCTGATCTTCGAGCGCGGCCTGCTGCGCCCAGAAGGGACTGTAATAGTGGAACATGGCGCTTTGGAGCCGGTTTCCGCGGAGTGGTCGGAAAGGATATTGAAACACAAGGCGGGCAAGACCAGCAGTTTTACCATCCTGAACTAGAGGCAGGATGGGATTCCAATCCTGCCCATCCAGTTCTTTACCAAAGAGGCGCAGAGGCACAAAGAAGAAAGTGTCTCTTTCAAACTAAGTGGGTAGGGTATAGCATTAGGCTCTAGATCATTCTGAGTTGGTAAGCCCCGGGCAATGTTATGTCGCAGCCTCCGGGGCTCATCCACACGATCAGAGAGATATCTGCATAATCCCCTCTCCGTCCTTGAGGCTGGCTCCCCAGCCTATGGTGAACCACTGCCGAGCCTCCCGCGGTTTTCGGGGGAAGTCCGGGGGTTGTTCGGCAGGGAAAGGCGTGCCAGCCCTCAGGAGGGATCGGAGCGGCGGGCGAAAAATGGCTCTATGAGTCTGACCTATTTCATCAGCACCATGCGGTGCGTCTGCTGGAAGTTATTGCTGCTGAGGCGGTAGAGATACACACCTCCCGGCAGTTCCACACCCCGTGAATCCTTGCCGTCGAAGACCAGGTAATAGGTTCCGGATTCCCAGTGTTGCCGGCTGTATTCCCGCACCAATTGGCCGCGGCAGTTGTAGATATCCATCCGGATGGGTCCGGGGCGGTCCACGGTGTAGGGGATCGTGGTGGAGGGGTTGAAGGGGTTGGGGAAGGCGGAATGCAGGCAGTTGACGAAGGGTGATCCGGGCAGATATTCGTCTTGGGTGCACACGGTGATGCGGATGGGTCCGTGGTAGCCCACCACTCCATCCAGGTCCAGATTTTGCAGCCAGTAATAGTAGGTGGCGTCCGGATCCACCTCGCAGTCCGTGTAGGAGTAATACTGCGTCTGGGAAGTGTTCGTGGCCTCGATCAGCGGCGAAACCAGAAAGGCCGTGGCCAGGTCATCTGTATCGTTGCGCAGGATGCGGAAGCCCATCGCGCTGCATTCGGCCAGGGTGACCCAATCGATGCGCACATGGTTGCGATAGTCGATCAGCGCGATGAGCGCGGAAAGGTTGACCATCAGCGGCGGACCGCCAACTTCCAGGGTGACGGGGATATCGGCGTAGGAATGAGTGGCGCTGTTGCTGGAAAGGCTCATGCGGCTGGAATAGATGCCAGGGGCGAGTCCCGCGGCATTGAAGCCCAGGGTGACCAGATCCTGGTCCTGGAGGTTGCCGCCGACGATTCCCGAAAACGAACTGGTGCCGTTGATGCTGTACCAGCCGATGGTGTGGACCAGCCTGGCCTTCAACTGCACCTTGTCCAGGCAAACGCCCCATCCGGTATTGGTGGTGGCTTCGAAGACCAGTTGGAACGGCCAGCGCAGGTCGGGCAATTGGATCGAGCGCTGGGTCCAGACAGGCACATGTCCGGTGTATTCCGCCAGTTTGATCCGGATGCCGTTGGCGGAATAGTAAAAGACCCGCAGGACATCCTGGTATTGGAGCACGGTGCCGATGGTCCTTCTGGGCTGGATATGCCAGAAGGAGAGGACCCCGGAGGCAGGCACAGCCGTCGAGATATCGATCATGGGGGTTACAAGTTGGGTGGTGAAGGTGGAGGTGGCGGAGTACAGGTTCGCGTTGTACAAGCCCTCATACGCGCGGTTCAGATAGCCGGATGCGCTGCCGGGACGGAAGGTCCAGTCCAGGTTGCCTTTTACGTGATTCTGGCTCCAACCGGTTGGCTGGGCGCTGGAAAAGCCTTCGTCCAGCAGGATGGTGTAGGTGAAGGGCTGGGAAAGCCTGTAGCTGAGGATCTTGGTGCCCAGGTTGCCGATGGCCATGGTTTGGGTGCCTGTTTGTTCCGGGGGAAGGTGTTGGTACACGT
This sequence comes from Candidatus Cloacimonadota bacterium, assembly GCA_027318475.1. Classification (GTDB taxonomy): domain Bacteria; phylum Cloacimonadota; class Cloacimonadia; order Cloacimonadales; family Cloacimonadaceae; genus Syntrophosphaera. The sequence goes on from DAHVPC010000099.1 coordinate 5,497, forward strand.
ATTGCGGGTCCCAGGTGATCAAAGGCGGAGAGCCTGGCAGCGCGGATTCCAGTGCTTTGAAGGCGTTGATCCGGCCGCTGCCCAGTTTGCCCTCAAAATCGGGATTGAGGTTGCTGATGTTATCCGCGGAATTCTTGATGATGCCCATCACTTCTTCCCGGCTCAGGGTAATGTTGTGGCGCCGGGCATAGGAAATGAGCAGGGCGGCGACTCCCGAAACGTGTGGGCAGGCCATCGAAGTGCCTTGCAGAAAGCCGTGGGTGCCGTTGGAAAGGGTGCTCAGCACGCCTCTGGCGATGTCGGCGCGCGTTTCTCCGCCGGGAGCAGAAACATCGACCCAGTTGCCATAATTGGAATAGAAGGTCTTGACGTCCTTGTTATTGGTGGCAGCCACGGAAAAACTACCGCTGTAACAGGCCGGATACCAGTTTCCATCGCGGTTGCCGTTTCCCGCGGCAAAGATGGTGATGCCGCCCAAAAGCGATTCTCCGCCTCCGTTCGAGTTGAAGTAGTCGATGGCATCCAGAACGTCCCGCTCGTAATAGTCGGGACCGGTGTAGCCCCAGCTATTCTGGCAGATGCAGGCGCCATTGTCGGCCGCGTAGATTATCGCCGCGGCGAAACCTCCACTGGCGGAATGGTTGAAGACCTGGCAGGACATCAGGCGCACTCCGTCTCCGCTGCCGTTCCCTCCGGCGATTCCAGACACGCCGATGCCGTTTCCCGATACCGCGGCGATGGTTCCCGAAGTATGGCAGCCATGGTCGCCGGACTCGATGTTGCCATTCCTGCGGATGAAGTTGTAGCCGTTGACGTCATCCACGAAGCCGTTGCCGTCATCGTCGATCCAGTTACCTGGAATTTCGCCGGGATTGGCCCAGATGTTGGCAGCGAGGTCAGGATGGTTGATCTGGATGCCTTGGTCGATAATGGCCACGGTTACGGAACTGAGGCCCCTTTCCACTTCCCAGGCTTCGGGAAGATCGATGTCGCAATCCGGCATGCCGTCTTGCTGGCCGGTGTTGTGGTAGTGCCACTGGTCGGGAAAGCGCGGATCGTTGGGCAGCCAGCGAGGTTGATCCGGGGAATCGCAACCGCCTGCATCTTCTTCCAGCCAATACAGTTCCTTGCGGAACTCCGGCTCCGCCCATTCCACGATTCCGGCCAGATTCCGGTAGTCCAGCACGATGTCCCGGATATCGTCCCGGCTGTCCAAATAAAGGTTAAACCAGCGATTGAAGCCCCATTGCCGGTGCCGGTCCCGGTGTTTTTCCGCGGAAGCAACCTGGCCAAAGACCCGTTCGACCTGGCGCACGCCATATTTTTGATTGATGGCGTCCAGTTGTTCCACGCCAAAACGGGTAAGGGAAGAGGATTGGAAGTTGAGCCGTTCAGCCAGATCCGAGTATTGGGAACAGAGTTTGATCTTGATGCGCCCAGGCAGCATCGCGTCGTCGGGAACCTGGCTGAGATCGATGGCGGGGCGTTCGCCCAGACCAAGCGTAGCCGCAACCAGAACCCCGCCCATCAGGGTCAAAAAAAGAAGCGCCAAAGACAAGACTTTGTTCATAGTTTATCCCATTCGACAACCTTGGCGCATAAAACGCACACGCGCATAATCTTGTCAATATAAATATGAGAACCGGCGGAGAAGCACCCTGACTGTTCTTCAGAAATTGAGGCCTTCCACCGGGTAAAAAGAAAGCCCGGAGGCAGGCTCCGGGCTTCGTATATACATTGGATTTGGAGATACTTACTTGATCAGGGCTGCCTTGCGCTGGAAGACCTGGTTGCCGGCGGCCATGCGGATGTAATAGACTCCGGTGGGGAGGTTCTGGCCATTGTTGTCCGTGCCGTCCCAACTGATGCTGTAATTGCCGGGGGCTTGTTTGCCGGGGGCGAAATCGCGGACGCTTTGGCCACGGGTGTTGTAGATGCGGAAGCTGACGTCCGCGGAACTGGCCAAACTGTAGGGGATGAAGACGGTAGGGTTGAAGGGGTTGGGATAGACCGCTTTCAATTCGGTGGCCAGGGGGATTTCCGGCGCGCTGTATTCTCCATGCGCGTTGAAATAGGCCGCAACAGGTCCGTGGAAGGCATCGCTGCCATCCAGGTCAACGCTTTGCAGCCAGTAGTAATAGACTCCGTTGGCGGTCAGTTCGTCGTCGGTGAAAGTATAAATCTGCTGGGTGGAGGAGTTCGCCGCCGGAATCATCGGGCTGATCAGTTGCGCTTCGCTCAGCAGATCAGTCTGCGAACGGTAGATGAAGTATCCGGACATCGCGGTTTCGGATTGCGATACCCAGGTGAGGTTCACGAAGTTTTCGCTGCTGATCGTGGCGGTGAAGGAGCTCAAGACCACGGGCACGGTGCCATCGTCGAGTGT
>DAHVPC010000009.1:0-7263 GCA_027318475.1 Candidatus Cloacimonadota bacterium
GCCCACAAACTGGACTGTCACTTCCGCGCTGTAGATCACTTCGATCTTGCCCCGGCCAGGATTGTAGCGCAAGGGCACGAAATCCAGCGCGAACAGGCGATAGCCGCGCATGTAGCCGATCTCGGTGGTGCTGATGGAGGGTTCGTTCGTCCAGTCGTTGCCATTGTAAAAATCGCGGTCCACCACAAATGGCAAAGTGCTCAGATCCGCACTTTTAGATACGGATTCCTGCTTCGGCAGCAGCGGATAAACTACGCCCTGTTCAGCCAGGGACAAGGTCTTGCGCAGCACAACGCTGAAGGAGGGAACCACCTGGGCGCCCACGGGCACGCTGATGATCTGGCGTAAGAGAGGCAGCTGGGGCAGCCCGGTCTTGTTGGAAGTGGTGTAGTTGGCGGCTCCCAGGGCGGTGAAGACGCCTTGCGGAGTCTCGACCGTGTGGAAATCCAGCTTGTCGATGTTGTAACGGACGCTAAGTCCATCCGCGTCGCTGCGTACCAGCTCGGCAGACGTGGGGGAATCCCCCAGTTTGATAGTTCCCTGGAAGCCGGCGAGCAGAGCCGCCAGACCCAGGATCATGAGCATGACGATATACTTCTTCATCTCATCTCCTTATTCTCTATTCTTTGAAATTTGCATGCTTTTCAACACTCACATAGATAGCAATTATAGTGCCTAAAATGGGAAAATCTTCATTGGGGTAGCCACAGGAAACAGTTTCGCTCCCGTTATCACTGCGGCGTTAATGCGCGCTCATTGCGGGCTTTACCCGTAATAACCGCGTAATGACCGCGCAATGACCATGGGGGCGGGTATTCCCACCGGTCGGAATGGTGTTGCCGACGTCCCCGTCGTTATTATGAGAACCAGCGGAAAGGACCTCGGAATTCCACGCCATAAAAAACCCGCCATGAAGGCGGGTTGGAAATAGGCATTAGGGCTGGCGGTTTATTGGTTCAGCCAGTCGTTTTTGATAATGGGTTTGGACTTGGGATCGGGGTCGTCGATGTTGTAGGAATCGGAGGCGATCTCGTAGTTGACCTTGATCCCCTCCTTGCCGAATTCCTTGGTGGTGGTGGCGGTCACAACTCCGTTTTCCATGAAGGAAAAGGTGAATTCAGGAGTGTTGAGGTCGGGCAGATTCATCTCTTCTATATTCAACGGCCAGGCGGCGAAAGGGTCCCGGGCCTGGTAGGCTTTGGCGGAGTCCGCGACGGTGGCGAAATTGGGCAGGATCTGTTCGAATTTCTGGCGCAGAAGCAGTTCCTGGGCCTTTTCGCGCTTCATCTGCTGCATGCCGAACACGAAGATAAAGACCACACCTGCCAGTAACAGGAACATGATCAGTTCCACGAGGCCGACCTTGTGATGGGGTTGGATATCTACGGAGCGCTCGGCCTTCACCTTGGCCGGCTTTTTTACGGTCTCGTGTTTCGGGGCCGGGGCTTTCTTGTCGTTCACCTTATCGGGCATGAGAACCTCCAGGGAGAAAATTCGATTTTTCGCATAGTTTACGAGGGGCGTATTTTGTCAAAGGATTTGTTACAGGCCCCAGAAGCGGAACGACCTCTGGAGCATCAGCTCGTGGGACATACCTGCATCGCGGGGTTCATACTTGAAGGTGTAGGTCAGGCGCAGTTGCAGGGGGAGCAACACGCGCAGCGAGGTATCGTGCGAGACCATGATCTGGGTTTTGTTTTGCAGGTCGGTGGCTTCCTGCAGGGTGAGTGTGTAATCCAGGAAGAACCGGCGCCCCAGGTATTTGCTCATGGCAAAGGAGAGATTGTTGAGCAGGATCGAGGAGCTGAACTGGGTGATGTCGCTCATGAACTGGTCCATGTTCACATACTCCGCCAGTTGGTTGGGGTCATTGGTGTATTCGGTGAAAAGATTCTGGATAAAGCCGGCGTTGATGCTGAAATCGTCCAGTTTGAGCCAGCGGCGGATGGTGTTTTCCACGGGATAAAGGAAGGGGGAGATCAGCGAGGTGTTCAGGTTGTCCGAGATCAGGTTGAGCGCTTCGTCCTGGAACAGGCTGCTCCTTTGGGTGGGGGAGAGTTCTTCGGAGCTGGAACTGAAGCGCAGCCGGGAAAGGATGTTGCTGACCGTGAGGTCGTTCGGGTTGTCGCTGGTGAGGTTGAATGTGAGGCGGTCGAAGATGGATTTGGAGGTGTCGGAATCGGTATTGACGCTGAGGGTGATGACGGTTCCGTCAGCGGCGCGCTTGATGAAGGAGCCGCGGATGTCCAGCAGGTTTTGGGATTCGAGGATGGACACGGTGAGGTTTTCGGCCTGGAAGACGGTTCCGAAGAAGTCGATCGAGCCTTGTTCGGAGACGAAGTTGGCCTCGCTGGCGGACCAGGCCTGGCCGTCGTAAACGATGTGGAGGAAACCGCCGGGCTGGATGCGGAGATTGGCGGGATAGGTGACGTAGCGGATGTTGTCCGCGAGTTTGATCATCAAATCCAGCGTGAAAGGCAGGGGCACGGGGTCGCTGGCGGAGGTGGGTTTGGTGAGGCTGGAGCGGACGCTGTAAATCAGGTTCAAGAGGTTATCAGTATCCGGCGGAAACAGCGCGGCGGAGTTGTAAACCAGGACTTCGGCGGAAATGCGCATGTCCTCGAAAGGGCCCTTGATGGTGGCGTAGGGCGTGTTCTGGCCCTGGAGCACGATCTTGCTGAGGTTGCGGGGCGCAGTGACCAGAGGGATGTTGACCAGGGCTCCAGGCTGGTCGATCTTCAGGGAGAGGCTCCCCAGATCGAGGAATCCCACCTTGAGGTGGGTGGTGGGATCGGGGTCAAACTCGTTGAAGACAGTCAGTTTCCCGTCTCCGCTGAGGGCCGTGAAATTGTTCAGGGTCAGGCGGTTTTCCACTACCACCGCTTGCACGGAGATATCCCGGATGGGCTCCGTCTGGTCCTGGAGGTGGATCCTGCCGCGCTGGATGTCCAGGATTCCGCTCTGCACCATCAGTTGGTCGTCGAAGGCCTTGAGGCTGCAAGTGAGGCTGGCGGTTCCGCTGGCTGACTTCACATAGTCCACGTTCCGCTCCAGCCAGTCGAAGAGCAAGCCCTGGGCGCTGAGGTTGAGGGTGTGGCTCCCCTCGTAAAACCTGCCGGTGAGGAGGTTGTAGTCCAGCGCACCGGATCCCCTCACGCTGCCATATTGGGGCGAACTGACAGCCAGGGTGTCCACGATAAGGATGTTTGAGGTTTGGGCGATCTTGACGAGGATGTTGTCGAGGTCGGCCACCTCGGGTATGGAGATGGCGGAGGAGGAAACGCTGGCGAGAAAGCTCATATCCCGTTCCGGCGAAAAGATGTCGGTGACGGCGAAAGTGAAGTTGGCGTCCGCCCGGCCTTCGGCCATCGCGGAATAGAGGACGTCGTTAGCGGTCAGTCCGTAAGCCTGGGCGTTCAGGCGCAGATTTGTTTCTCCGCTAAGATCGAGGCTGCCCGTCAGATCCACCAGGCGCCGGGATTGGTTGTCGATCCCGCCGCTGATCTCCAATTGGCCTGGCGGACCCTGGATGCGCAATTCCCCGGCCAGCGGACGGATTCCGGGCACCTGGAAATCCTGCATGGTGAGCGTGGCGTCCAGGGAATTCTCAGCGCCGGGTTTGTAGCTGGCGGTTAGGCTGACCCCACTGAGATCGGGCAATTCCAGGAAGGGTAAATAGCTCTTCACCAGGCCGCTGCTGAGATCGCGCACGAAGAATTCGAAGGCGAGATCGTCGCTGTCGTTCAGGTCGAAATTGCCCTTCAAGCCCATCTGGTCGTTCAGTTTGAAGGAATGGAGCGTGAGGTCGCTGCCCTGGATACCGCCGATCAGTTCAAATGATACGGGTTGCCCGTTCAGTGAGCCGTCCTCGCCGTTGAGGATCACGTTGCCGTTCCGGCTGGCGATGTCGTAGGAGCCGATCAGTTTGAGGCCGGTGTCGTATTCGATGATCCCGCTGGTGTCCAGGTCGATGCGGGAAGAGACCACGGCTTTGTCCCCGGTGAGGAAGGAGGAGACTTTTCCGCTGATCCTGGGCTGGAAGGAGCTCAGGAATTTGAGGGGGACGATCTCATTCAGGGCCAGGGACTGGAATTGCAGATCCAGCAACAGGTTACGGTCCATAAGATCGCCCACCAGGCTGATTTTGGTGCTGTCCGCGGAGTTGAGTTCGAGGTCCACGTAGTATTTTTTGGGTTCTTCGTAGGTCACGGGATAGAGCTTGAGCGCGCCGTCCATAGTGGGCAGTTGGAGCTTGCCTCGTTCTACGTCGATGTGGTCGAATCCGGCAATTATTTCCGGCAGGGCGGTGTAAAAAGTCAGTTCCACATCCGCTGCGGCGTCGATCTTCAGCAAGTCCTGCTCGAGGCTGAGCGGGGAGGTTACCACCCGGGCCTTGGCTTTGCGGTCTTCAACGCCGAAAGTGCCTTCCAAAGATACTGATTGGTTCTCCCACACAGCGTCCGGCAGGGCGAATTTCAGTTCTTTTTTCGCGTAAGCGGAGTCCAGCGCGAGATTGCTGACGGTCTGGCCCTGAAAAGATACTTGGGGCGAGCTGGCAAAGAGCGTGGCGCTGGGATCGGAAAGGCTTCCGGACGCCGTTAGGGAAGCATCGATCAGGCCCTCGAAACCCAGGTCGAGCATCCCCAAATCCAGTTGGGCGGACATTTGCGAGGGGTCGATCCGGATATCGTTGGGCAGTCCGCTCAAAGCCACGCTGCCGCCGAAAGAGCTGGTTCCCAAACTGCTCCTTGCGATCTCCGCGGTAAGTTTACCGCCATCGGATTCCACGGTGAGGTAGGGAACGCGGAGGGGGTAGGCTTCAAACAGCAGGGCGCGGGTGTCCCAAACGATGGCTTTGGCGGTGAAATCGACGGGGGCGCCCTTCTTGGCCTGGCTGGCATCGGCAACAAGGTTCAGTTCTGTTGAGAAATCCCGGATCTGGGGATGGCTGGCGTATTGGGGGATGTAGTTGCCGATCTCCAGATGGGAGGAAAGCAATCGTCCGCCAGACAGGATGGCGCTGGCGGAGACGGTACCCTTGTTGGCGCTGGCGGCTTTCAGATTTATTTGGGAGGAGCGGGCGTTCACCACGCTCAGATTGATGCCGGAGAGTTGATCCCGGACGGAAAGCAGGCCGGGTTGGGCTATTTTGAGGGGAAGCTTGAGTTCGAAGCGGAAGCGGGAATCGGTGACCTTGAGTTCGTTGAAGTATCTGCCGAGATCTGGCAGTTCGAATTTCTTGGGCGGCTTGTAGGTCTTGGGTTTGGGGCGCAGGGAGTAGCTGGCATCGGCGCGGGTGATCTCCACCTGATTGAGCATGTGGTGGATCTTGAAACCGGAGAATATGAAACGGAGGAGGTTGAAACGCACACGGGCGCTATCCACCTTGAAGGCCAGCGAGCTGTCCGCGGCGGAAAAAGAGATACCCTGGGCGAAGAGCTGTTGGTCGCTGATGTTGAAACTGTTGATGTGCAGCTCGCCTTTGAGCGCTTTTCCGGCGCTTTTTTCCACGATCCCCTTGATCCGGCCCTGCATGTCGAATCCGTACCAGGCAATGAAAAAAATGGTATTGATGATCAGCAGGATCAGGATGAAGATGAGGAACTTACGCGGGCGTTTCATGGGTTCAGATCAGGACGCCGTCCTTCAGGACATAGGTGCGCTGGCTCTGCCGGGCCAGTTCCGGCTCGTGGGTCACGATCACGAAGGTCTGGCCCAGTTCGGCGTTCAACTTGCGGAACAAGCCCCACACTTCGGCGCTGTGTTGGGGGTCGAGATTCCCGGTGGGCTCGTCGGCAAGGACGATCCGGGGTTGGTTGATCAGGGCGCGGGCCAAAGCCAGGCGCTGCTGTTCGCCTCCGCTGAGCTGGTTGGGAAAGTGTTTGGAGCGCTCTTCCAGGCCCAGAAAGGCCAGCAATTCGCGCGCCCGGTTCAAGGCTGCGGCTTTGGCGGATCCGGCGATCAGCATCGGCAGGGCCACGTTCTCCAGAGCGTTCAGGTCTTCGATCAAGTAGTGGAATTGGAAGACGAAGCCGATTTCCCGGTTGCGGATGGCGTGGGCCTGGGGATGCCGGGCGGAAACATCCGCGCCGTTGATGCACACCCTGCCTCCATCCGGATCGTCCAGGAGGCCCAAAATGTGTAGCAGCGTGCTTTTTCCGCAGCCGGACTTGCCGGTGATGCACACCCAGCTACCGCTTTCCACTTCCAGGGTGGCGTCTTTTAACACCTCTATGTTCTGGCCTTTGTCGGCATAGGTTTTGGAGAGCGAGTATCCCGCCAAACTAATCAAACGCTGCCTCCCTCAAGGATTGCGCAAAAGGTCGATCACCTGCATCCGGTCGATCCTGCGCAGAGGGATCCGGACGCATAGCACCACGAAAAAGGCCGCCACGGTGAAGATTACGGCCTGGTTCAGGGGCGAAACGAAGAGCTCGAGCCGGTCGATGAAATAAACATCGCCTTTCAGACGATAGAAGTTTTGCTTGACCGCCAGCCAGGATAGCAAGATCCCGAACAGCTGGCCCAGCAGGATGGAGATCAGGCAGACGAGGGTCAGTTGGTAGCCCAGGATGTTCCGGATGGTGGATTGGCCTGCCCCCAGGGCTTTCATCACGGCGATCTCGTTTTTTTTGTCGAAGATCTGGGTGACTACACAGCTGATCACGTTGATCCCGGCGATCAGGACGAGGAAGCTGAAGATTACGAAGATCAGCCATTTCTGCATCTTGACGATGCGCAGGAGGGTGATGTTGGCAACGGGATGGGCCTGCAGGTTTTCGCCCAACTGGAGATTGTATTTCACTGCCAGCAACTCGGAATCCTCCAGATGGCTGCTGTCCAGTTTCACCTCGATGCTGCTGAAACCCTCATCGATACCAAGGATCGAGCGGGCGTCAGCCACCGAACAGAGGATCAGGGAGCGGTCAAATTCGTAATAGCCGGAGCGGTAAAGGCCGGCGATCCTCAGGCTGGTTGTCCCGGGATACATTCCCAGCGGCGAGATGCGGTCCAGGCGCGGATACATCAGCTGGATGGTGTCGCCCAGAGCCAAGCCCAATCCCCGCGCCAGATAATGCCCCACGACCACGTTTCCCGGAGCGGGCTTCGCCGTGCCGGATGTGACGTATTTGGACCAGTGCGGCGGGCTCTGCTCGGGCAAGCCATATGCGCTAAGCAAAGCGCCTTGGGAACGCTCGCCATTGAAAGCCATCAGGTTGAAAGAAAGATTGGGAATGGCTGAGGCGACTTCTTTCTGGCCGC
>DAHVPC010000009.1:7621-13362 GCA_027318475.1 Candidatus Cloacimonadota bacterium
AGGCCCAGGGATATGAATTGCAGGCCACCCAGAATGAGGGTGATGCCCAGGATCAAGAGGGGCCGGTTTGATAAAGGCTGGTGGAAAAACAGCTTCAGCACGCTCAGGTAAACGGTGATCGCAGTGCCCAGCAGCGTGGCGAAGAGGCCTGCCCTGCCGAAGAGGTAGAGTGGGCTTTTGATGTATTGGGTGACCATCTTCACCGTGAGGAGGTCGAAGAAGCCGCGCAGATAACGTTCCAGGCCGTATTTGGAGCGGCCGAATTCACGGGGGCGGTGTTCCACGGGGATCTCGGCGATCCGGTAACCCAGGGCGTTCGCCAAAGCCGGGATGTAGCGGTGCATTTCGCCGTAGAGGCGCAGTTCTTTCACCAATTCCGGACGGTAGGCTTTGAAGCCGCAGTTGAAATCCCGGAGTTTGAGCCCGAAGGTCCTCGCCGCCACATAGTTGAACAAACGTGAAGGGATGACCTTGTGCCAGGGGTCGTGGCGCTTCTGCTTCCAGCCGGATACGAGGTCCCAGCCTTCAGCGAGTTTGGCCAGGAATCTCGGCACTTCCGCGGGATTGTCCTGCAGATCGCCATCCAGGGTGAAAACCACGTCACCGGTGGCCAGCGCGAAACCATATTGCAGGGCGGCGGCTTTTCCGAAGTTGCGGCGGAATTTCACAGCCCGGATCGCGGTGTCGGCTCGGGCCAGTTCCTGCAAAAGCTTCCAGGTTCCATCGCGGCTGCCGTCGTCGATAACGACGATCTCGTGGCTGTGGGCGCCGCAGCTGGCAACGATTTCCGAAACCAGTTGACGCAGGGAGTCCTGTTCGTTGAGCACGGGGATGATAAAACTAAGCAGCATCATTCTCCTGTCAGGTGAACACCCGGGTTATGGTCATCACAACCGCCGCTACGAGCGGCATTTCCACATTGTCGTCCACTGGTAGCGGGCTCAGCTCCGCCAGAGTCGCGGCCAGGGCTCCGGTACAGGCGATGACCGGATTTTCGGCATAGAACAGGCCAAAGATGAAGCAGCTGGCAAAGCAGGCCAGGCTGCCTTCCAGGGACTTGTTGACCAGTTTGAATCTACGTTTGCCGAAGTTGATGCCCACCATGGCGGCGAAAGTATCTCCCAGCGAAAGGAAGGCCATGGCGCAGAAAGCGATGTTGGGCTCAAAAAACGCCACGCAAAGCATTGACGAAAAGAGCAGGTAGGTGGCGCCGGTAAAATCCCTGAGTTCGTGCTTGCGCAGCACCAGGCCGAACATCCACCAAAAGGTCTTGCGGAATCCGCGCTGCCAGAACCGGATGAATTCGATCACCAGCATGGCGACCAACGCCGACAGTAACAGATAGAACATCAGTTTGCGGTTGTTGTCCAGCACATAGCGGTAGCCCAGCGGGATCAGCAGAGAACTGAGATGGATGCTCTTGCGCAGCGTCTCCCGGATCTGGAGCATGGTTTTTTCCTTCAGTTCCCGGCTCCTGTTTCCACGAAAGAAAGCACCCGCAGGAAACTCCGGCCTTTCCAATGCACGAGTGCGTTTCCACGTTTGCCCGGCTGAGCCAGTTGGGAGCCGTATTCCAGGTTGAAAGCCTGCTGGAGCTCATCCCAGAGGACATTCTCGATCAATATGCGCGGCTCGGGGTTTTGCTGCCCGAAAGGCAAGAGGAATTCCAGATCCAGCCAATTTTCCTCCGTAAATCCGTCCAGAGGCAGGACTGCGTCCGGATGGCTGTCCGAAAGGGAGGGATTGCTGGGCAAGCGCTCGCCCAGGTAGTTGCAATAGCATTCCAGGAAGCCGTCGTACTGGCTTGCTTCCAAGGTGAAGCCCGCCGCCTTGACGTGCCCGCCGTACTGCTTCAGGTAGTCCTTGCAGTGGCGGAAAGCCTCCACCATGTTGAAACCTTCGCCGCAGCGGCCTTCGCAGACTATATCGCCGTTGTGCGTCTTGAGCAGGATCGTGGGGATGCCCAGTTTACCCAGAATGTAGGTGCAGGCTGTTCCCAAGAGGGAATAGGGGATCATGTCCTCGTCATCGTAATAGATGAAAGCGTTGCCTTCATAACCGGTAGTGAGCGTGTCCAGGAAACCGAAGATCCTGTTCAATTCGGATTCCCACTTGTTCTTCTGGCTTTCCATGTTTTGAAAAAGTTTCGCCTTGGCTTCGCCGCGCTCCAGAAGAAACCGCAGCGCGGTGTGCTGCCCGCCTTCTTCACGGCCATTGGCGATCAGCCGGGCTGTCGCCTGCAGGAAGTTGAACACGTCCATTGGGCCGTCCACGCGGTTGTGGTTGCGCAGCAGGAAATCCACGCTGGGGTCATTCAGTTCGCTCCAGTTGTCGATCACATGGCGCACCAAAACGCGGTTGATCCCGGTCATGGGCACCTTGTCAGCGAGAGAGCCGATGGCGGTCCAAAAGTAGGAGGAAAGGGACACCGGATGTTCCAGAACGCGGGCCAGATAGCGGATCAGCATCAGTACGACGCCCACTCCAGCCAAGTCCTTGTAGGGATAGCGGCAATCCGGCAACTGGGGATTGACGATGGCATAGGCAGCGGGCAATTGCTCGGGCTGGATGAGGTGGTGGTCGGCGATGATGGTGTCGCAGCCCAGTTCACGCAGGCTGGCCACACCTTCCGCGCTGGCGATGCCATTATCCACCGTGATCGCCAGAGTGTAAGCTCCACGGCGGACGAAATCCACGAACAGCGGTTGGATCCCGTGAGGTTCCAGATTGCGGTTGGGGATGAAATAGTTATGCTTCTGATAGCCGCATGAATTGAAGAACTGGTAAAGGATGTAGGTGCTGGTCACACCGTCGGGGTCGTCGTGGCCGAAGATCACCAGCGGTTCGTTTTTGTAGAGGGCCTGGCTGATGCGCTCCGCCGCGGTTCCGATGTTGGCGAGCAGGGCTTCGTCAGGCAGCTCGGATAGCCCTGGCTGCGTTCCGGAGCGGGAGAAGTTTCGGGCTGCCAGCAAGTTTTTTAAAGACGCGGCGTGGCCTGATCGGCCGGATGAATCTACCATGTGCCGATATCTTCCTTGACGGGTATGTCACGCGGGGCACGCCGGTCGGGCGCTTTGCTGAAAATGTCGAATCCGGTGAAGCCGCACATCAGCAGGAACGAGTTGTCCACCAGTTTGTTCTGTTCCAGTGACCCTCTGTTGACGATCTGGAAACCCAGGTCGATGCGGTTGACGTCGCCTTTCAGCGGCAAAGTCAGCCCCAGGCTGAAGGCCAGTTCATCCACGGCGGCGTCTTCCACTGAGAAGGGCAGCATCCGGTAGGAGATCCCGGCGCGCAGAGGCAGCCTGAAGAACGCGTTCTGCCGCTTTTCGGAATCGGGCTCATACGCCACGCCCAACCCCAATTTCCAGCTGTCCCGCAGGGAATCGGGGTCGATTTGGCTGTCCAGTGAATAGTGGAAATCCGTGGCAACCTTGAATTCCGGAGCAGGCAGCGCGGTCACGCTGGCGGAAAACTGATGTGGCAGTTTGTATTCGTAGTCCACTGGATCCTCAGTTTCGTGGATGGAGGTGCGCACCTCTTCGCCGTCGAGAGTGAGGCCCATGCCGTAATGCACGCCCCAGGCCAGTTTTTCCAGGCGCATCAGGTAGCCCAGGCTGAAGCTGGGATTCTTGAAACTGCGCTTGAGTTCTTCACGGGTGCTGAACAGCCCGTAGCCAGCGTCCTGCGAGAGCATTTGCGTCTCGTGGCCGAAATAGTAGTTGCCGCTGATGCCCAGGCTGTGGCGTCCCAGATGCAAGCTGTAGATCAGGTCGGCGCGGTAGATGTAACGGTCCATTTCCCGTTTTTCCGTAAACTCCGTGCCGTCGGGAGTCTCGCTTTCGCGCTGGTTGGCCACCACGCCGGAGGCATAGGAATTGAGCTGGAATCCCACCCGGTGGTTCTGTAAAGGCACGCTCAGGCTGAAATAGGGCAGATCCAGCGAGTTGTCGATATAGCTGTATTCCTGGCCTTGGGGATCCTGTGATTTGTAGCTGTTGTAGCCCATCAGGATGCCGGTGGAAAACAGGCTGCGGTTGTTGATATTGTGTTGGGCGGGGTTGCCGTAGCCGGTGTTGTTGCGAAAGACGTCGCTGGCGCCGGTGTCGCCCATGCCCAGGCTGTAGATGTCTTTACCGAAGTAATTCACGGGGTAGCCGGCGTAGGAAAAGCCGGAATTGCCCGCTGCCAGAGGGATCGCCGCCAGTAGCAGCAAAAGGATGCAGGTGGTTTTGTTCATTTGTTTTTTCTCTTTTCAGATTTTTGCTTGTTGACCTTGGCGGTGTTGGCTTTGGCAGAGTTTCCGGACTTGGAGGATTTACCGCCTTTATGATGCTGGGGCTTCATCGGATCGGGCGGAACACGGAAGAAGCGGTGTGCGTTGGCAAAGGAGATTTCAGCGATCTCGTCGGGCGTTTGTTCGCGCAGTTCAGCGATCTTTTCCGCCACCAAATGCAGGTGCAGCGGGCTGTTCCGGTCTCCCCGATGGGGATGCGGCGGCAGGTAGGGGCAGTCGGTCTCGATCATGAACTGCTCGTTGGGCATCATCCGGATAACGTCTTCCAGCTTGGAATTGGCGTAGGTGATCGACCCAGTGAATGAGATCATCCAGCCCTCGTCAAGCACCTGCTGCGCGAAGATGATGTCGCCGGAAAAACAGTGGAATACCACGTCTTTGGCCTTGGCTTGCTTGAGAATCTTGTAGCATTCCTGGTGGGCTTCGCGGTTGTGCACCACAATCGGCAGGTCATAATCCACCGCGAGCAGCGCTTGATTGGCAAAAACTTCCCTCTGCACGGAATAGGGCGAGAGGTTGCGGAAGAAATCCAAACCCACTTCCCCGATCGCCAGAACGTTCTTTTCCCGGGCCAGCCGTTTTACCAGTTCCGCGTCGAAATCCATGGCGTCGTGGGGATGGAACCCCACGGTGGAGAAGATATGCAGATGCTTTTTGGCCAGATCGAGGGAATTCAGCGAGGTTTCCTTATTGAACCCCACGTTGATGATATATTCGATCCCGCTATTGAAGCACTCTTCGATCAGCGCTTCCCGGTCGGGCTCAAAGTCCGGCAGGTCGAGGTGGGCATGCGTTTCAAACAGTCTCATTTATGGCACTTTATCCCTAAATTAGTATTGAATGCAAGAAAAACTCAAGGACACTTTCTTGTCAATTGAAAAGAATGCCCGGAGCGCCTCCCCATTGCCATCCCAAGAGCCCGGCAGCCTGAACAGCAGGGATTCGATCCTCCCTGGCCTATCGCCTAACTCAAATTACCACAGAGAGATAGGTGCATACCAGATGTTTCCACTGGGACGGAAGAAAAGCCGAACCCCTCTTCCCAAGCCGACCCTGGGGGCTGGCCCGTTTGTCTCTGGATAGCCCCCCGAACACTTCCCCAAGACTCTACGGGATGTCATAAGGAGGCGATAAGGAGGCAGGGGAGCCAGCCCTTAGGGCGAATAATCTGTTGGGGCATCCTGAGGCAACTGCTCATTCCTCGCAGATAGCTCATCGCGCCGAATTCCCTCCTCTCGTGCACTTGCGCATAAAAACCATTGACAGTATAAATGCCTTCGCGTATCAAGGCAGAATAAACCCTAAGCTCAGGCCAGCCCATGCGCAGCCGAAGGAGAAAACCATGCCAAAACCCGGATTCAAGGTTTTGCTTATCTGCCTCGCCGTCCTTTCCGTTTTGCCGATGGCGGCCATCGAACGCAACGCCAGCCTGCCTGTGCGTGTA
>DAHVPC010000009.1:13392-37138 GCA_027318475.1 Candidatus Cloacimonadota bacterium
CCACTCCTGGCAGGCAATATTCCGTTATGGACGGAAGTTACGGGCACGAACTGGACTCAACGCAGTTCCAACCCCCTACCTTGGGAAGGTGGCAACTACTTCTTCCCAGGCGTGGCTGCAAGCGCTGAACTGCACCAGGACGTCGAACTTACGGATTACGCCGCCCTGATCGACGCTGGCGGTGCGGCCTTCCGCTTCACCGGCTACGTCCGCTCCTATGCCCAATCGCCCACCGATTATTCCCGCATTGTGGTCGAATTCCGCGATGCAGGCCTCGCCTCTATCCTGGCCACACTCGACTCCGGAAACCACTTCAACACCACCGCCTGGGAACAGATCCTCTGGAACGCCGACGCACCCAGCGGCACACGGTACGCACGGATCAGGCTGATCAGCACACGACGTTCCGGCAGCAACAACGACGGATACTACGACGGCCTGACCCTCAGCGCGCTGGTGGATTCGCCGCAAAACGTGACTATCGAGAAGATCGGGGACGACATCCTCCTGGATTGGGATCCCGTAACCACCGATCCGGCCGGAACACCGCTCTCCGTGCTCCACTACAAGGTGTATGCCGACGACAATCTCGAGATCACTTGCGCGCCCTCACACCTGGTGGGCACAGTTGCGACACCGGGACTGCTTTTGCCAGGCCTTGCTCCGAGCGCCGACCGGATCTTTTTCCGCGTTGTGGCAGTACGTGGATGAGGGAATAGACCAGTCTTAAGGCCTGACGTTAAGCTTCTCTTCCAGAAAACCGTCTGCCCGCTTCCGAGACTTGGGCATTTATTCCTTGACAGAGACATGGGAGCGGTTTTCCTGAACAACAATATGCTGTTGGGCACGAACACTACGCCGGACAGCCATTAACAGACTTTTGGGAGATTTTATGAAACAACTCGTTTTGCTTGTCATCCTCATCCTTGCGGCGCAACTTTGCGCAATCGACACGCCTGCCTGGGCTTGGGCGGAACGCTTCGGCGGCAGCGACTGGGATACCGCCAACGGCCTGTCTGTGGACCGCTACGGCAGCAGCTACGTCTGCGGGGGATTCACCGGTAGCGCCAGCTTCGGCGGCATCACCCTCACCGACACTGGCGACGCCTGCCTCTACGTGGCCAAATTCGACGCCGAAGGCGACTGCGTCTGGGCCAGCAAGCCCGACGGCAACGTCCTTTCCGAGGCTTACGCGATCATCACGGACGGCAGCCAGAACAGCTACGTCACCGGTTTCTATTTCGAGACCATCAGCTTCGGCGCCACCACGCTCACCTGCGACTCATCCGGGCTCTTCATCGCCAAACTCGGCCCCGCCGGCAATTGGCTCTGGGCGGTCCAACCCGGCACGACCAACTGGATCAACGCCTACGGCATCGCCAGCGACTTCACGGGCGGGCTCTACCTCACCGGGAATTTCTCCGGCTCCGCCACATTCGGGGCCGAAACGCTCACCAGCGCCGGCCAGAGCGACATCTTCGCCGCCAAACTGGACACAGCCGGCAACTGGATCTGGGCCAGGCGCGCAGGTGGAACCGGCCAGGAGGAATCCCTGGGCATCGCCGTGAGGAGCATGGGCAGCTGCGTGATCTCCGGCCAATTCAACGACAGCGCTGCCTTTGGCTCCACGACCCTGACCAGCAGCGGCGGCAGCGACGCCTTCGTGGCCAGCCTGAGCACCGCGGGAGCCTGGCAATGGGCGAAAAAGGCGGGCGGAACGGATTATGACAACTGCCGCAATGTCTGTCTGGATTTTGACGACAACGTCTGCTGCACGGGCGTCTTCAGCGGCTCGGCCGCCTTCGGCGCCACCACGCTCACCAGCACCGGCAGCACCGACCTCTTCGCCGCCAAACTCGATCCCGCCGGAAACTGGCTTTGGGCCGTCAATCCCGGCACCGGAAACTGGGCGCAGGGAACCGACATCTGCGTCAACCGGGCCAGCGAGATCTTCGTCACCGGCAACGTCGCCGGAACGAACGGCATGCCCACGATCCTGGCGGCAAAACTGGATCCGGACGGCGCCTGGCTCTGGACAATGGATATGCCAGCCAGTACGGGCGAACGCTGCGGTTACGCAATCGCCACGGACGGGGATGGTAATGTCCTGCTGGCCGGAAACTTCTGGGGCAGCGAAAACTTCGCGGGCACTATCCTCACCAGCGCCGGCTTTACGGACGGATTTCTGGCTCAGATCACGAATCTGGACAGCCCGGAACTGAGCATCGAAGCGGCTGGCGGACATCCCTTGCTGGGCTGGCAAAACTACAACGCGCCCAACATCCGCGTCCGCGTCTATGGCCACTCCCACCCCTACGCGACCAGCCATTGGGACCTGCTCGGCTCCACTTATGAGCGCAGCTTTACCTACACCGGCCCGGAACCCTACCTCTTTTTCAAAGCGACGGCCGAACAGCTGCCGCCAGCCAGTCCCTGATCCGCTGACGTAGTGCCACTTTCCCAAGCGACAATACATGGGCTGTCGACCTTCTGATCTACAGAGGCGGCGAAGCCGGCTGTGATAGCATCCTACGGCTTCAGTAGCGACGGGGACGTCTCCACCCCAACGTCGGCTGCAGCTGTTGTCGCTATCCAAAGCGACGCTGTATAAGATGTCCCATCTGATAAGCGAAATTTCTACACACTACAACCATACCCATACTTTGGAGGTAAGCATGATAGTATTCATCACACACCTACTGCGTGCTACACCAAGCGCACCTATAAACTGTCGGAGTTCGCCAGCGTGCACTCGCTCTGGAACAAGATCTATCTCAGACTGATGTACACTTTGAAAACACTCTCCCGCGCCTGGATCGAACTCCACGACCTCCCTTGCCGTTCCGTCGCGTCCGTGGAAGCCACCCTGTTAGCGCCCGAGCGGGATTACCTGAGCTTGGACGCGGATCTGTGAGATAAAGGGCAGAGAGTGTGGAAGCTTAGGTGGGAACCCAGACAAACACCGAAAGAGAGGATCTTTGCGGCAGCCGGGATGAGCGTTCAAAAAAAACTTGACATATTATTAAGATTGACAGAATTGGGTATTATTAATCTAGCGTTACGATCCAGTGCGGAAAGACCAGTTGGGACTCCGTTGATATCCGGGTCCGGCGGGGGTTTGACGTCCAGAGCAAGTAGATCGGCGAAGCTAAGAAGGAGTTGGCGTGATCTTCGTTGACCGACAAGTTTGTTTACTGTGTTTGCGGCTTTGCCGCCGCCTGGACAAGCGCGCACCCCACTTAACATCACCCCCTTTTTCAGTTTTGTTTTCCATCAGTCCCTGCCTTCCCCAATTCGGTCTTCTGGTAAGAAGCATCGCACATTGCAGCCTGTTTTCCAAAGCGGGCAAGCCAGGAACAGCCGATCCGGCATTCATAAACCTCAAGCAAACACCCACGCAGGCACCGGCAGTCAGGCCGCCACCCGCGGAACCAACCTAACAACTCAAATCTCAAGGAGCGATACCATGAGAAAGACCATTTTGCTATTGCTGCTGCTATTGCTGGCCGCGGGCTGGCTCGTCGCCACCCAGGTCAACATCGGGAGCGGAACCACCTACAATTCGTCCACCTCCTACCCCGCAGTTTATGGTGGTTACTACAAGAATGCGCGGGAGCAGTACCTGATCACTCCGCAGGAACTCAACCTGGCCGGAGGAGGAGCGGGCAACATCACTTCGCTGGCCTTCAACGTCCAATCCGTCAATAGCTGTGGAACTCTGCCGGCCTTCACCATCCGCCTTGGTCACAGCTCCCAGACGGTCCTGACCAATACCTTCGTAACCGGGCTGACGCAGGTCTACACCATCGGCTCCTACCAGCCTGTCGTGGGCCTGAACACCCATGTTTTCAGCACGCCCTTCAATTTCAACGGGACTTCCAGCCTGATTGTGGAGGTCACCTTCAATATGCAGGCCGCCTACACCTACAATACCAGCACCTATTTTACCGCCAGCCCTGATTACAAGGCGTTGTATTACCGCAGCGACGGCACGGCCTGGAACACGGTGACCACCGGCACTCTATCCTATAACCGGCCCAACCTGCAGTTCGAGATGGCCGCCTCGGCTCCAATCCTGCCCTTTGCCCCCATCCTGGTCTCGCCCGCCAACGGATCGATCTACCAAAGCACATCCTCCACCCTCAACTGGGCCAGCGGCGGCGGCGGACCGCTTTTTTACAAAATTCATTTTGGCACCGTCAATCCCCCACCGCTTGTCTCCGTGGTGGATGCCGGCACTATCAGCTACGCACCTACTTTGGCCCCCAGCACCACCTACTACTGGAAGATCGTGCCCTTCAACGCCCTCGGCGATGCAGTCAGCTGCCCCATCTGGAGCTTTACCACCTCTCCGCCGGGCACGGTGATCATCGGCAATGGCAGCGAGTATCAGCCCCGCCTGCCGATCAACTCTTACTTCGGCTACTCTTACACGCAGGTGATCTATCTGGCTGACGAACTCGGCGGACCGGGACAGATCACATCTCTGGCCTGGTATTGGAACGGCGCAACCGCCAGCGCCAATTCCAACGCCTGGACGATCTATCTGGGCCACACCCTCAAATCGGAGTTTACCTCATTCACCGACTGGCTGCCCTATGACAGGCTGACCCAGGTCTTCAGCGGAGCGGTGGAAATGAGCGCCGTCCCGGGCTGGATCACCGTTAACCTGAGCACACCATTCGGCTATGACGGGGTGCACAATCTGATTGTGGCGGTGGACGAAAACGAGCCCAACTACGATTCCTCCAGCACCGGCTTTTACTGCACGCCCACACCGGCCCCGCGCGGCCTGTTGTATTACAGCGACAGCAACAATCCCGATCCCTCCGCGCCTCCAGCGGCCTACTACATGAGGAACTATCTGGCCAATCTCATCGTGGTTTCCTCACCCCTGCCTGTTCTTGCGCCCCTGAGCCCGGTCCTGATGTGGCCAAACAATGGTGAAATCGGATTACCGCTGGCAGGCTTCGACCTGGCCTGGATGCCGAATCTGAACGGCGGTGGCCTGCCCGACAGCTATGGCGTGTACCTTTCCCACGACCCCGATCCGGCCGCCAATACGTTGCATTATGCCGTCACCGCGGACATGCATTACAATCCCGTGAGCCAGGGCGGCCTGAGCTTCGCCTTTGAGGAAGACTGGTATTGGACGGTGAAGGCGTTCAAGACTGGCTTGCCGGATAGCCCGACCGCGGCCCCTCAATGGTTTGAGATCATTGGTTCTCCGCCGGAGATCGCGGTTGATCCGGTCTCCTTGGTCCAAAGCCAGGACCACGGCCTGGCCACCACCCAGACGTTGGCGATTATCAATGACGGCGGATTGCCGCTGGAATACAGCATGGTCTTCACGAACACGAGCACGGGCGAACCTTCGCTATGGTGCTGGTGTGATCCCATCCAAGGCAGCATCCCCCGCCACAGCCAGACACCGGTCATTATCCACTACGACTCCTCCCTGCTGGAACCTGGAATCTATACGGGATATTTCACCATTGCGCATAACGTGCCCGACAGCCCCACTCTCGAGGTATCTGTGCAACTCACCGTCACCGGCGAGTGGCCCGCGGAGTTCGTCCTCCAGCCTACAGGACATGATTTCGGCGAGGTGGAACAGCTGAATCCCTCAACATTCCAATTCTCAATCACCAACACTGGCGGCTCTGTGCCGGCGCCCCTGATCATACCTGCCAGCGGGATTTTCCTGGCTTACCAGGCGGAAGCCAATTTCAGCCTGCAAGCGCCGGGATTGCCCGTGTCACTGTCGCATGGGCTGAGCTTCGATTTCCATGTAACCTTCACCCCGCAAAGCGTGGGTGCTAAAAGCGCGACCCTGCTCATCATGGACAATTTGGGCCGCAATATCTACACCGCGCCGATTTCCGGTACGGGCATTGCGGAGGATATCGGCCACATTGTCAATTTCCAGGCCGCGATCCAAAACAACGTGGATATAAACCTGACCTGGATCCTGGCTCCCGGCACCCCAGGCGACCCGGGCTGGCTGTATTACGACAGCGGCAGCAATAGTACGGCGATAGGGACCGGAACTGCTGCCAGTTATGAAGTGGCAATCAAATTCCCTGTCTCCTCGATTGCCGAATATGCCGGCATGCAGATCAAGCATATCAAATACTTCCCCCGTTCAGCCAGCACAGCCTATACGCTGAAGATCTGGACCGGCAACGATGCCAGCCAAGCGCCATCAACTGTCGTTTACACTCAGGCAGTGACGCCCACGGCCAATGCCTGGAACGACATCACGCTCAGCACCCCTTACTGGATCACCGGTACCGATGCGCTCTGGGTTGGCTACGAGGCAGTGGTTCCCAGCCCTTCCGATAATTACTACCCCTTGGGCTGCGATGCCGGACCAGCAGTTGCCGGATATGGAGACCTCCTCTACTATAGTGGATTCTGGGCCAGTATGTTTAACTTCTACGGGATAAACTCCAACTGGAATATCCAAGCCTACGTGGAAAGCGCAACCGCCAAGGGTGCGCAAGCCCCGCCGCTAAGCATCCCCGTGGTGAACGAGCCGTTGGATTTAGCCTGGCTGCACGAACACCCGCTGCTCATTTCCGAAAATGTAAATCCGCAGGAAAGGGCGGTGCGCGGCTTCAACGTCTTCCGTGACGGCGTTCAAATCAACACTGAGTTGGTGCCCACGGCCACCTTCACCGACTTCGACAGGCCCAATGGAACCTACGTTTACACAGTGCAGGCTGTTTACTACAGCGCGGTGTCCCCGCTTTCCGACCCCGCCACAGTGGTCCTGGAATACTACCCGCCATATGACCTGCCCTTTGTGGAAGACTGGGAATCGGGCAGCCTGGCCACCCACCACTGGCAGACCGCCGTGCCCAACTGGGTTCCATATACTATCGGCAATCCCGGCTTTGGGTTGGTCTTTCAATACTCGCCCACGCAGCAAAACTACGGTGAAAGCGCCGTCAGCCACCTGATGAACGGAATTGGTTTCGCCAGCGTGAACCTGGGCTTTGACATGGCAATGAGCAACTACAGCACGGGCGCTGAAAACTGGATGGCGGCGGAGGTGTTCGACGGCTCAGGCTGGACCACTCTGGCAACCTGGTCCTCCTTCATGAACAGCGGAGGGGGAATGCCCTGGACCCATTTCGACTATGATATCTCGGCTTTCGCAGCTGGCCATGAATTCCAGATCCGTTTCCGCGCATATGGTGTGAATTCATGGTACATCAATTACTGGGTCATCGACAATATCAGCCTCAGCGGAATTCCCAGCGGACTAGCCGCGCCCCAAGTCACCATCAGCTATGACCCTATCACGGCCATGATCCATCTGGAGTGGGATAACGTGCCCGATGCCGTCTGGTACGGCATCTATACCGCGCCGGATCCCTACGGGACATTTGTCTTGTACAACTGGGTCGCGGCTCCAGTAAACTATGTCGACCTGCCGCCTGTTGACAAGCAATTCTACGAAGTCACATCCGGCGTGGGCAGTCCCCCTGACGGCAGCAAAGTGCGCAAGGTAAATCGAAAGTAAAACGTCTATCTCTCAACCATTGAAAAGGCGGGCCTGGCACCCGCCTTATTTTTCTTCTAATCGTAAGTTGGGATTGATTTTGAAGCATCATTCCCTATGGAGTTTTTCCTTGCATCCGCCCTTAGGGCTGGCCAGCCAGCTTCACTCAAGCCTCCCGAAGACCCCCCTAACAAGATTAGGGAGGCCATAGGGAAGCCTTTGGGAGGGCCAGGAACCTGCAGCGTCGACGGGACGGCAAGGTCAATTCCTTGAATGGGGTTTCGTATCTTTCGGAGGGATGGAAACGCCGCGGGGATTCAGATTTTCAGCACCGGCCTCCTGATCTTGATGCGTTTTGACTGTATCTCATGGCTTCTTATCCAAGTTGGGATTGACAAAATACCCGCCCGTAAAAGACTTGCGCAAAAACCAGCCGGGAAAAAACAGACAGTATGAGGAAATACATCGTCTCCATCGTGGGACGGCCCAACGTGGGCAAGTCAACGCTATTTAACCGCTTGTGCCGCAAGCGGTCGGCCATCGTGGACGCGGAAAGCGGGATCACCCGTGACCGCAAATACGAGGATGTGGAGTGGAGCGGAAAAGTATTCAAACTGGTGGACACCGGCGGCATCATCTTCGACAGCGCGGAAACCATGGACAAGATGGTCAAGCACCAGGCCTTGCTGGCGATCGACGAAAGCGACCTCATCCTCTTTCTGGTGGACGCCATGACCGGCACCACCGCCATCGATATCGCCATCGCCAAAATCCTCTATCCGCACCGGGACAAGGTGATGCTGGTGGCAAACAAGGCGGATAACGAAAAGTTTGAGTGGGAGCTCTATGATTTCCTGCAGTTGGGCTTGGGCGATCCCTTTCCTATTTCCGCGTTGCAAGGCCGCAATACCGGCAACTTCCTGGACGAACTGCTGAACCTGATTCCGGAAACGCAAAACTGGGACGAGCAGGCCAAGCCCGCCCAAACCAGGATCGCAGTGGTCGGTAAGCCCAACGTGGGCAAATCCTCGCTGGTGAATCTGCTGTTGGGCAGCGAAAAACAGATCGTGACCGAAACGCCGGGAACCACACGGGATTCTATCGACACAGTCTTCCGTTATCATGACAAAGAATACATTTTGATCGACACGGCAGGTCTGCGCCGCAAAACCAAGGTGAATTACGGCGTGGAGTATTACAGCACCATGCGCACGATCGAAGCCGTGGACAGATGCGACGTGGTGGTGCTGGTGCTTGCCGCGGACGAAGAGGTCTCGGCGCAGGACGTCAAGATTGCCTCCTATGCCAAGCGCAAGATGAAGGAGATCCTGGTGGTCTTCAACAAATGGGACCTCGTGGAAAAAGACACCCACACCACGGGGAAATTCGTGGCCGAACTCCACCGCCAGATGCCCTTCCTGCAATTCGCGCCGGTGCAATTCATCTCCGCAAAAACCGGCCAGCGCATCAACAAAATCATGGAGTTGGTGGTGAAGATCGAAGAAGAAAGCGAAAAACGGATCGGAACCAGCGAACTCAACCGCTTCATGGAAACCGTGGTGGAGCGCCGTCCGCCGACCCATTCCACCGGCAGGCACGTAAAGATCTTTTATATCACGCAGGCCGCGGTCAAACCCCCGACCTTCGTGTTTTTTTGCAACCAGCCGGCCCTGGTGAGCGAAAACTACCGCCGCTTCCTGCACAACCAGATCCGGGAAATGTTCGCCTTTGAAGGAGTGAGCATCAAATTGATCTTCAAAGGCAGAAAAGAAAACGAGGTGGAACCATGAGCATACTGATCATATGGATTTTCATTTGTATCGCGGCCTACCTTACCGGCAGCATACCATTCGGTTACATTCTGGGTAAAGCGATGCACCGCAAGGATATCCGGGCAGGCGGAAGCGGCAGTACGGGTGCCACGAACGCGTTGAGGCAATACGGTGTGAAAACCGGCCTGCTGGTGCTGCTCTTCGATCTGCTCAAGGGTTTCGCGGTCGCCTGGCTGGCGCTGCACAGCCTGCCCGGAAGGATCGCCGATTCTTTCGGATATTCGCCGTTGGGCGCCTTGCTGGCCACTCTGCCGCTGCTTCTGGTGATCGTGGGGCACATGTATCCGGTCTGGCTGAAAGGGCAGGGCGGTAAAGGAGTTGCCACAGCTGCGGGAGTTTTTCTGGCCTACGCTCCAGTCCCATTGCTGATCGCGGTGGCCGTGTTCGTGGCCGTAACGGCGCTTTCCCGATATGTCTCTCTAGGGTCGATGGTGGCAGTCGTGGTTCTGGTGATCGCCAATTTCCTGTGGGACCGTCTGGTGCTGGGAATGCCCGCATTCCCTTGGTTCACGCTCATTGTGGCGCTGCTCATCATTTACAAACACAACGCCAATATCCTGCGCCTGCTGGAAGGCACGGAAAATAAACTGAGTTTCAAAAAGCAAGGAACCGCCTGATGTGTGGGATCATCGGCGTCTATGGCAGCCCGGAAGCTGCGCGGATGGCGGCTTTGGGGATGTTCGCGGAACAGCATCGCGGACAGGAAAGCTGTGGTATGGCAGTAGGGGATGGCAAGTTGATCCGCTTGCACAAGAGCATGGGATTGGTGCAGGAAGTATTCACCGACGCGGTTTTGGAGACCCTTCCGGGCGACATCGCCATCGGGCACGTCCGCTATCCCACCAAAGGCAGCGCGACCCGGTTCAATACGCAGCCGCACCTCGTGGAAACGCTGTTTGGCCCATCCTACGCTTTGGCCAGCAACGGCGACCTCGTGAACTACACATCGGTCCGCGCCAGACTGGAGGCGCAGAACGTATATTTTAACAGCGACAACGACGGCGAACTGCTGGTCAAATATATCGCCTGGCAGATTTCCCAGGGCGCTGAACTCACGGCCGCGATCAAAGCTTTGATGGCGGAGATCAAGGGCTCCTATTCCTGCGTGTTTTGTACGCGCGACGAACTGGTGATGTTCCGCGATCCGCTGTCCATCCGGCCCATGGTGTGGGGTAAAACGGCAGGCGGCGCGGTGGTTGTGGCTTCCGAAAGCTGCGCTCTGGACACCCTCGGGGTGCTTGAACGCCGGGATGTTCCCTCCGCGGGGATCATCCGCGTCAACCAGTGCGGAGTTCTGGAAGTCGAGAACGATCCTTCCCTTTTCCGCAGCCAGAGCCACAATTCGTATTGCAGCTTCGAGCATATCTATTTCTCCCGTCCAGACAGCTACCACTTCGGCGAGAACGTGTTCGATGTGCGGGAAAAGATCGGCGCTTTGCTGGCAGCAGGGGATGCGGAACTGCAAGCGGACTGCGTGGTTCCGGTCCCGGATTCTTCAAACTTCATGGCGGTGGGTTATGCTGCCGCCAAAGGCATTCCGCTCTCCCTCGGTCTGATCCGCAACCACTATGTGGGCAGGACCTTTATCAAGCCGGAACAGACCATCCGGGACGAGAGCGTGCGGCAAAAATTCAACGCCCTGCCGAACTTTTTCCGGGGTAAAAGCGTGGTGTTGATCGACGATTCGATCGTGCGCGGAACCACGATTCCCCAGATCGTGAAGATGATCAAAGCTGCGGGAGCCAGGGAAATCCACCTGCGCATCGGCTCTCCGCAAGTCCGCTATTCCTGCTACTATGGCATCGACACTCCCAACCGCGAAAAACTGGCGGCCAACCGCTTCAGTCTGGACGAAATACGTAGCCGCACCGGTGTGGACAGCCTCGTGCACCTGAGTCTGGAAGGATTGCAGCATTGCCTGCAAATGCCGGACGAATATTGCTACGCCTGCTTTGACGGCAGGTATCCTCTGGAGAAGCAATGATCGCTGATTTGCTTCGCGAGTTCACCGGCAAACGCGTTCTGGTGTTGGGCGACGTGATGCTCGACCACTATGTTTGGGGTAGGGTGGAGCGCATCTCGCCGGAAGCCCCGGTGCCCGTTTTGGAAGCCCAGAGTGAAGAACACCGTTTGGGCGGAGCGGCGAACGTGGCGCTGAATGTGCGAAGTTTGGGCGCGCAAGTGGAGTTGGTGGGCGTGGCCGGAAACGACCGGCCCTCGGAACTTCTGACGGAGATGTTGACCCGCGAAGGGATGGGACACAGCGGCTTATTGCGTTCGGACGAGCGTTCCACCACGGTCAAGACCAGGATCGGCGCAGTAAACCAGCAGATCGTCCGCATTGATTACGAGACGAAGTCCGAGCTCGGCCCAGCCCTCAGCAGCCAGATTCTGGCCGCCGTTGAAAGACTTTTGCCAGGCTGCGCGGCACTGATCATCGAAGACTATAACAAAGGTCTGCTGACAGCGGCAGTAATCGCCGGCGTACTGGAACTGGCGCGCCGCAACGGAATTCCGGTGGCGGTGGATCCCAAGCAAAAGAACTTTATGGCCTATAGAGGCGTGGAGATATTCAAACCCAACCACAAAGAGCTGCAGACCGCTCTGGGCAAGGCTCTGGAAAGCGACGCGGAGTTTTTTGCCGCGGCCAGGGAACTGCGCCAGGATCTGCAAACACGCAACCTGATCGTGACCCGCGGAGCCAGAGGCATGTATGTTTTCGGCGGAGACGGCCAACCGCGGCATCTGCCAACTTGCGCGCGTGAAGTTTACGACGTTTCCGGAGCTGGCGATACAGTGATCAGCGCTCTCACCCTGGCCTGGATCTGCAGCGGTGATATCCAGCTGGCTGCCGAAGTGGCGAACCATGCGGCGGGCATCGTATGCGGTATCAAAGGCACCGCCAGGGTCAGTCCGAAAGAGCTGCTCGCGAGTTACAATGAGCCAAGATAAGATCAAACCGGCCGGCGAAATGGGGGCCATCGCCCGGAACCTGCGCGAACAGGGAGTCCGGATCGTGTTCACCAACGGCTGTTTCGACATTCTGCACGCCGGGCATGTCCAGTATCTGGAACAAGCGCGGGAGTTGGGAGACGTCCTCATTGTAGGCCTGAACAGCGATTCGTCCATCAGGAGGCTCAAAGGTTTTGGCCGTCCGATCGTCGCCCAGCAAGACCGCGCCTGCGTTTTGGCCGCTCTGGGCTGCGTGGATTACGTGGTTGTATTCGACACCGACACCCCGCTAGAACTGATAACCCTGCTGCGGCCTGGCGTTTTGGTGAAAGGCGGGGATTGGCAAGTGGAAGACATCGTTGGCTCGGACGTAGTTTTGGCAGACGGCGGCAAAGTGCTCAGCCTTCCTTTCCGGGAAGGATTATCCACAACCTCGCTGATCAGACGCATCGTCCGGCTGGAAACAGAACAAGGTGAATGAATGGAAGAAACAAGCAAGGGCTCGGACACTCAGCAAACCGACGTGGGAACGGTGGTTTTCGTAGAAGGAGGCTGGGTGAGGGTGGAAGTCGTTCGGGGCGGAGGCTGCAAGTCTTGCTCGATGCGGGGAATGTGCTTCGGGCGCAATACTCCGGCGGTGTTTGACCTGGCGACTGATCTGGACTTGCAGGTCGGTGACCGGGTGGAACTGGATATCGCACCGTCAACCCGGGTCCTATCCGCATTATTGGTTTTTGCCCTGCCTTTGGCCTGCCTGTTCGCGGGTTTTATCGTCGCGAGGCAATGGCTGGCTGAGCTTCCTGCTATCGGGATTGCTTTTGCCGCGACGGCGCTTAGTTTTATCATTATCAAAGGGATCGACCGCAGTGTCGGCGAAAAACTGCAGGTGCGGATCGGGAGAAAATTATGATCATCAGACTCAATGAAATGGTATTTTACGGCTTTCACGGTATCCACGACGAGGAGCGTAAACTGGGCCAGCGCTTTGTGGTTACCGTGGAAATGCACACCAAACCAGAGCTCGATACAGGGATCCGGCATTTGGACGATACGGTGGACTACACCAAGGTTTACGCGGAGATACGCGAGATTCTGGAAACACACCAGTTCCACATCCTGGAAACCTGCGCCAATACGGTCGCCGACCGTCTTTTAGGCAACTTTCCGCTGATCTCGGAAGTAAGGGTGCGAATCGAGAAACCCTCGGTGCCCATCCAGGGAACCCTGAAATCGGTGGAAGTGGAATTGAGCAGGACGCGCGCATGATAGCCTACTTATGTTTGGGCTCCAATCTGCATAAACCGAGGGCACAGGTGCAAAAAGCCGTGCGCTTGCTGGCCGCCGACCCCAAGATCACCGTTTTGCGCAAATCCTCACTGATCCGCAGCGTCGCCTATGGCGAGACCGACCAGCCGGATTTCCGCAATCAGGTGGTGGAGGTGAAAACCGATTACACGCCCCACAACCTGCTGCAAAAACTGCTGACCATCGAAAACGACATGGGCAGGGTGCGCAGGGAAAAATGGGGCGCCCGGGTGATCGATATCGACATCCTACTCTATGAGGACCAGATCCTGAATAGCAATACGCTGGTGCTGCCGCATCCGGATTTCCACAACCGCAGGTTCGCCGTGCAGCTGCTGTGCGAACTGGAGCCGGAGCTCGTACATCCGGTGCTGGGTAAAACCATTTCCGCCCTGTTGGACGAACTGGGGGGACCGGAGGAAGAGGGGGAAGGGGAGGAATTGCCATGACCAGCCTCGCAGCAATAATCCTGGCCGCCGGAAAAGGCACCAGGATGAAATCCGCCCGCGCCAAAGTGACTTTTCCCCTGGCTGGCAAGCCCATGATCCAGCGCGTGGTGGACACCGCCATCCAGACCGATTGCGACAAGATCTACGTGGTGGTGGGATACCAGAAGGATAGCGTGATTGCCTGCCTGGAAGAGGATAAACGCCTGGAATTTGTGGAACAAACCGAGCAACTGGGCACAGGTCACGCCGTCATGATGACGGAGCCGGTGTTCGATAATTCCGCGGAGGACGTCCTCATCCTGTGCGGAGACGTTCCTTTGCTGACCAGCGAGACTCTGCATAAGCTTTGTCAGGTCCACCGGAATAGCCGCGCGGCCTGTACAGTTCTCACCGCCTGGCTGGATGACGCCGGAAAGTACGGCCGGATCCTGCGCGTGGATGAGCATCAAATCTCCGGTATCGTGGAATACAAAGACGCAACGCCGGAACAACTGGAAATCCAGGAATGGAATACCGGCATCTATTGCTTCAACACAGCCGCCTTGTTCACCGCCCTCAAACAGATCTCCAACGCCAACCAGCAACAGGAATACTACCTCACCGACGTCGTCGCGATCCTGCATCAGAGCGGGCAAAAGGTCGCTTCGGTGGTTTTGGACAATCTGTCCGAAGTGGCGGGCGTCAATTCGCAGGAGCAGCTGGCCGAACTGGAAGACCAGTTCATAGCGGGCATTCGCAAGCACTGGCTCAATAACGGCGTGGTGATCCACAATCCGCAGACGGTGTACATCGGGGATGAAGTGGTTCTGGAACAGGATGTGGAAATCGGGCAAAACTGCGTTTTGCAAGGAAAATGCATGCTGCAGGAAGGAGCTTGCGTTGGCGCGGGCTGCTATTTGCAGGACAGCCTGCTGGGCGAAAACAGCATCCTGGAAGGCCATAACATCCTGGTCAACGCCCACATCCCCGACAACCACATCGTTAGCTTTGGCGAGCAGGTGATCGAAGAATCCATCTATGAATGAGCGTTACCTCTATTCACCCTGGCGTCTGGATTACATCCAGGGCGAAAAACCGGGGGACTGCATCCTTTGCCGGTATCAGGACCTGGGCTCCGACGAGGAAAACCTGATCGTCCATCGCGGCGAGCATTGCTACGTGATGCTGAACCGCTATCCCTACAACAACGGCCACATCATGCTGGTTCCCAAACCGCACCTGCGCAATCTGCAGGACCTGCCGCCCGAAACATTGGCCGAACTTGGCCACTTGGCAACCCTGAGCGAACGTGTGCTGCAAAACGTCTATCACTGCCACGGTATCAATCTGGGCATGAATCTGGGCGAGGCAGCAGGAGCGGGGATCGGCGAACATCTGCATCTGCACATGGTTCCGCGTTGGCTTGGCGACAACAACTTCATGAGTGTGGTTTGCGGGGAACGGGTGATCCCCGAGCCCTTTGAGAGCAGTTTCCAGCGGTTGCGCGCCGAGTATCGCAGGCTGTGTCAGTACAAGGACTAGAGCTTTGGGTTTGACAGCAAACGATACCGAGAAATCCTGGTTCCCCAGAGTGAACTGGCTGGTCCTGGTCATAGTTGGGCTGGCCATAATCCTGTTGACGCTGCTGTACTTCAAGGTTGTAGCGCCCCGATTGCAGGAAAGGGCCGATACCGAGCGCGATATGCCCGCCATCAAGGTCGTGATCAAGAATGGTTGCGGCGTAGAAGGCCTGGCAGCGGGTTACTCGCGGTTTTTGAAAGACAAGAATATCGACGTGGTGGGAATGGGGGACACGCCCCATCCGATCTATAATAAGTCCCTGATCGAGGTAAAAACCGAGGACCGGGACGATCTGCGGCGGCTGCAGAATATGACGGGCATTCAGCGCTTCATATTGGCAGTGGACAGCAGTTACGAAGCCCCGTTCATCATCATCCTCGGAGCTGATTACGAAGATCTGATGAAGAAATAAGGTGGAGGAGATATTGGCGGAGAATGCCAAACTGGAAGCGATCCTGAACTGGCTCGCGGAGAAGAAAGCCGACGCGGTCCGCGTCTACGACGTGGGCAAACAAAGCACCTACACGGATTACATCGTGGTCTGCGAAGGATCTGCGGACCTGCACAACAAGGCCATCGCCAATCATCTGCTGGATATGGCCAAAGAACACAAGTTCGCCGTGATCGGGAAAGCCGGGCTGGAGTTCGGACAGTGGATCCTGGTGGATATCGGCGATGTGATAGTCCATATATTTCTGCCCGAAAAACGTGAGTTTTACAAGATCGACAATCTATTTTCCGAGTTGACCGCCCAGCCTCAGGGAGACACAGAAGCATGATCAAGCACATCATACACGATCAGGTCGCGCAGGTTTTAACAAGCCTGGGGCTAAGCCAGCAAAGGGAATTCATCGTGGAGGTTCCCAACAATCCGGATAATGGCGAATTCTCCACCAACGCCGCCATGGTCCTGGCCAAGGAAAACAAGACGTCGCCGAAAAAACTGGCGGAGGCGCTGCTCAAGGAACTCAAGAAAAACAAGTATTACAAGAGCGTCGAGATCGCCGGGCCAGGATTCATCAATTTCCGCCTCTCCACATCCCTGTTCCAGCATATGCTGTGGGACGTTTACAAACTTGGACTGGACTTTGGCAACTCCGATTTCGGACAGCAGGAAAAGGTCCTGCTGGAGTTCGTCAGCGCCAATCCCACCGGCCCCCTGAACATCGTCAGCGCCCGCGCAGCTGCCTACGGCGACACCCTGTACCGCGTGATGAAGAAGGTGGGCTTCGATCCCGCCCGTGAATTTTACATCAACGACGCCGGCAACCAGGTGGACATCCTGGCTGAGAGCTTGGAACTGCGCCTGCGCGAGCTCCATGGCGAAAATATCGGCGAGTTTCCCTACGAGGCCTATCACGGCGAGTATGTGAAGCATTTGGCGCACAAACTCAACGCCGCGGAGGGAGTCCGCGTTTTCATGATGCCGGAAAAAGAACGCAACGAGCGGCTCAAGGAATTTGCCCTCAGCGAGTTGTTGGAAATGCAGCGGCTGAGTTTGGAGCGCTTCGACGTCACCTTTGAAGGTTGGGTTTCGGAGCGGACTTTGCGCGGGGAAGGCGTGGTGGAAGAGGTCCTGAGCTATCTCACGGAAGCCGACTGCACCTACGAAAAGGAAGATGCCGTCTGGTTCGCCTCCACCAAATTTGGCGACGACAAAGACCGCGTCCTGATGAAAAGCGACGGCTCCATCACCTATTTCGTCCCCGATCTGGCTTATCACCTCACCAAGATCCAGCGCGGCTTCACCAAGCTCATCGATGTCTTCGGCCCCGATCACCATGGCTACGTTCCGCGGCTCAAGGCCGCGTTCCGTGCTTTGAACTATGACGAGGACATGCTGGAGATCGTGTTTCTGCAGCAGGTGAACCTCTACGAAAGCGGCGAAAAGGTCAAGATGAGCAAGCGAGCAGGCAAGATCGTCACCATGGACGACCTGATCAACGTCGTAGGCAAGGACGCCGCCCGCTATTTCTTCATTGCCCGCAAGGCCAACGCCCATCTGAATTTCGACCTCGAGCTTGCCCTGCAGAAAAACAACGACAATCCGGTCTATTACTGTCAATACGCCCATGCCCGGATCTGCAGCATCATCCGCAAAGCCAAGAAGGACCGGATCTATCCTCGCGCTTTCAAACAGGAACTCTGCCTCAAACTCACCAAACCCGACGAACTGGCCCTGATCCGTAAACTGACGGAGCTGCCAGGCTTGCTGGAAACCATCGCCGAATACCGCGAACCCCACCGTCTGGCCACTTATACGGAAGAACTCTGCGGCTTGTACCACCGTTTCTATAATAAATACCAGGTCGTGAGCCTCAAGAGCCGCGAACTCTCCAAAGCCCGGCTGCTGCTCAGCGAAGCGGTCAAGAACGCTCTGGCCATCTGTCTGGATCTGATGGGTATCTCAGCTCCGGAAAAGATGTGATCAGCACCACGGTTGATGCATGCCTGACATTCGCCTGATGCGCAGCTCGGATATCCAGGATATCCTCAGGATCGAGCAGCTGTCATTCAGTTGTCCCTGGCCAGAAGAGGCTTTTGTCTCCTCGGCGCTGACCGCTTCCTACGTGTTGGTTGAGGCAGACGGCGTGGTGGGCTACATCATGTATCACAACGTGCTCGACGAGAGCATGATCATCAATTTCGCCATCGATCCGGCTTTCCGGAACCGGGGTTGGGGCTCGGAACTGCTGGGCGGCACTCTCCAGATCATGCTGGAAAGCGGGATCAAGACCTTCTGGCTGGACGTCCGGGAATCGAACGCCACTGCCCGGAACCTGTATCAAAAATACGGTTTCCAGCTGGCAGGCTGCCGTAAGAACTACTACACCCAGCCCGATGAGGACGCTGTGGTGATGGTCAAACACGCACAGCAAGATTGATATGAAAGATTACGATTTCCTCGTTCTGGGCAGCGGCATCGCCGGCTTGGTCTATGCCCTGCAAGTATCCACACTGGGCAAGGTGGCGATCGTCACCAAGCGCGGGCTTTACGACTGCAATACGGATTACGCCCAAGGCGGAATCGCCGCTGTTCTGGATGCCACCGATTCCTTTGCCGGACACGCTGAAGACACCTACACAGCTGGTGCCGAACTGGGCAAGAAACAAGTCATCCGCCAGATCATCACCGAAGGCCCCAATCTAATTCAGTACTTGATCGACCTCGGCACCGATTTCACCCTGCGGGACGACAGCTACGACGCCAGTTTGGAGAATCTTTCCCTTACCATGGAAGGCGGACACAGGCATCGCCGGGTGGCTTACGCAGCCGATTCCACCGGCCACCAGATCATGCAAGCGCTGATTTCCCGCTGCCAGGAAAACGCCAATATTGACATTTATGAAAACAGCATCGCCATCGACTTGATCACCCAGCACCACATTCTACAGGACGAGGGCTTCGTGCCCGGGATCTCCTGTTGGGGGGCTTACGTAATGGACGACGCCACGCATGAAGTGCACATCTTCCGCGCCAGCAAAACCATGCTGGCAACTGGTGGAGCCGCCCGCATCTATGCCCACAACACCAACCCTGTGGTTTCCACTGGCGACGGCATGGCCATGGCCCGTCTGGCTGGAGGGCGTTTGGCCAATATGGAATTCATCCAGTTTCATCCCACGGCTTTTTGGAGCCCTGGCGGCGATACTTTCCTGATCAGTGAAGCCTTGCGCGGAGAAGGCGCGGTCCTGCGCCTGTGCGATGGCTCCGCGTTCATGGAAAACTACCATCCCCAGGGCAGTCTGGCTCCGCGGGACATTGTTTCCCGGGCCATCGACGCCGAACTGAAGAAACGCGGCGAGAAGTTCTGTTATCTGGACGCCACGGTGATCCCAGCCGACAAGCTGCGCAAGCATTTTCCCTATATCGACGCACGCCTGAAGGAACACGGGATCGATTTCACCAAGGATCCCATACCGGTGTCTCCCGCCGCCCACTACTTCTGCGGCGGAGTGCTTTCCACCATCGACGGGATCACGGACATCCACAACCTGTTCGCTGCCGGGGAGGTCGCCTGCTCCGGTCTGCACGGCGCCAACCGCCTGGCCTCGAATTCCCTCCTCGAAGCGCTCGTCATCGCCTATCGAGCTGGTAACCATCCTTCCAACCGGGAAGAAGTGGCCTTTCCCGAGATCCCAGCCTGGCAGCAACGTCAGGAATTCAACGAGAACGAATGGGTCGTGATCTCACACAACCGCGAGATCATCGGCACCATCATGGACGGCTACGTGGGCATCCGCAGATCGCGCCGCCTGCTTAAATACGCCCTTTCCCGCATCGAAAACATCT
The DNA here is from genome assembly GCA_027318475.1 of Candidatus Cloacimonadota bacterium. Classification (GTDB taxonomy): domain Bacteria; phylum Cloacimonadota; class Cloacimonadia; order Cloacimonadales; family Cloacimonadaceae; genus Syntrophosphaera. Next base: position 33,295 of record DAHVPC010000009.1, read on the forward strand.
ACAACGAAGTGAACAACTTTTACCAGCACAACGCCGTCCGCCGCGAAGTGGTGGAAACTCGCAACATGGCCATCATCGCCATCGCCGTCATCCGCAGCGCGCTGATGCGCCGGGAAAGCCGCGGGGCGCATTTCCTGATCGACGCTCCCGAGCGCAATGACGCCTTGTACAAGATCGACACTATCATTTAAGGTGAGTATGCAAGGACTTTTTATCACATTTGAAGGCATCGAGGGCAGCGGCAAGAGCACCCAGATGAAGTTGCTGGCGGACAAACTTGCCGCCCTGGGCTATACTTGCCTGCTCACCCGGGAACCAGGCGGACCGCCCATCGCGGAGCACATTCGCCGCCTCCTGTTGGATCCCGAGCATGGAGAAATGCTTCCGGAAACCGAACTTCTGCTCTATTCCGCCAGCCGCGCCCAACACACCGGAGAGTGGATCCTGCCAGCGTTGAAAGCCGGTAAGGTCGTCCTCTGCGACCGCTATTACGATTCCACTTTTGCTTATCAGGGCGCGGCTCGCAGCCTGGATCCGGGGTTCATCCACCCGCTCACCGAGTTTGCGACTTTCCACACCGTGCCGGACCTCACCTTTCTCCTCGATCTGGAGGTGGAGGCAGGGCTGGCGCGCATCAACGCCCGCCAACTGGACCGCCTGGAGCAGGAAGACAAAGCCTTTCACGAGCGTGTCCGCCAACAGTATTTATCCCTCGCGCTGGAACAAGCCCTGCGTATCACAGTCATCGACGCGTCCCTGCCAGCCGCTAAGATACATGTGTTAGTTTTAGATAAAGTATTGTCCCTATTAGGAGTTTCCCATGCCTGAACAGAAACAGAAAGTCACCCTGATCACCATCGCGGCGGTCTGGATCCTCGTCGCCACCATGCTTCTGGCCGCTTCGGCTGCCTTTGCCGAAAGCCAGTCCACAGGCAGCGATCTCTATTCCCAGCTGGGCCTGTTTTCCGATGTCCTGAACAAGTTAAAGCAGAATTACGTCACCGAACTCAGCGATGAAGAACTGATCAAGGCAGCCATCATCGGCATGCTCGGTTCCACGGATCCCCACACCAACTATTTTACCAAATCTGAGTTCGAGGAATTCACCACCTCCACGAAAGGCTCTTTTGGCGGACTGGGCATCCAGATCGACAAGATCGGCGACTACATCACCGTGATCTCGCCCATTGAAGGAACTCCGGCTTACCGGATGGGCATTACAGCAGGCGACAGGATCATCCGAGTCAACGACATCAGCGTTGTCGGTTTCACCACGGACGACGCTATCAAGCAGATGCGCGGCGACGTTGGCAGCTCAGTCCTCATCACGATCAGCCGTCCCGGTGTAAGCAAGCCCCTGGAGTTCAACATCACGCGTGAAACCATCAAGATCAAGAGCGTCCCCTACAGTTTCAAACTGGACAACGGCGTCGGCTACATCCGCCTCAGCCAGTTCAACGAAAACACCGCGAACGAGCTCCGCGCCGCACTGAACGCCCTCGAAACCGAAGGCATCAAGGGCCTCATCATAGACCTGCGTTGGAATCCCGGCGGCTTGCTGGACCAGGCTGTGGACACCGTCAACGAGTTCATCGGCCCGAACAAGCTGGTCGTGGAAACCAAGGGCCGCATCCCCTCTTCCAACCGGCAGCATTTTACCCGTTTAAGCACGCGGACCCGGGATTATCCCATCGTCGTGATGATCAACGAAGCCTCCGCCAGCGCTTCCGAAATCTTTGCCGGTTCGCTTCAAGACTGGGACAAAGGCCTCGTTTTGGGCAAGACTTCCTTCGGCAAGGGCAGCGTCCAGCAACTTCTGCCCCTGCTTAACGGCAACGGAGTCAAGATCACTACTGCTTATTACTACATCAAGTCCGGACGCTGCATCCACAAGAAATCCAACGACAAACTCCTCCTGGGCAAAGATGTCACCGAGGCGGACCGCAACGCCGAGGAAGAACTAAACCTCAAGCAGGTTTATTACACCGTCAACAAACGCGAAGTGTATGGCGGCGGCGGTATCACCCCCGACTTGGAAAGCGATTCCGACCTGCTCACCCTCTTTGGCGTGGAACTCCGGCGCAAGAACACATTCTTCAATTTCGCCGTGGATTATATGGTAGAGCACGACCACACCCTCAGCCAGGATATCCAGGTGGACGACGCCCTGCTGAACAATTTCCTGACCTACGCCAAGAGCCAGGACATCACCTACACGCAAGCCGACCTCGACAGCACCGAAACCTACATCCGCACCACCCTGAAAAGCGAACTGGTGCGCAAAGCCTATGGTGACCAGGCCGCCTACAAGATCACGCTCGGGCTGGATCGCCAACTCCGCGAAGCGATGGACCTCTTCGACAGATTCCCCACCATGGAGGCCATGTTTGCTCACGCGGCGGAAGAGAATAAAAAGCGGTGAAGGATAAGCCCCTCGCCGGAGTATAGTAAATGAGCGTGCAAAGCGGGACGTTGGGAAACGGCCTCGGTTTGATCCCTGCCTGCCTTGCCACTCCACCAAGAAAAAGGAGCAAACAATGAAAAAGATATTAGTGCTCGTTGCCCTGTTGGGTATCTGCCTCGCGGTTTACGGCCATGCCGCCAGCGAAATCGCCAACGCCAAATACACGGCCAAAACCAAGACCTTGAGTTTTTCATTCACCCATGTTGTCCGCGATCCCGCCGCCCATTTCATCCAGGGCATCCAGATCCGGCTCAACGACGTCACCATCATTTCCCAGGTCGCCAGCGCCCAGGATACTGCCAATGGCGGTGATTTCCTTTATAAGATCCCCAACCTGAAAAAAGGCGACGTCCTGGACATCATCCTCGACTGCAACAAAGGCGGACGGGAATCCGCCAAACTGGTTCTGAAGTAACGCGCTTTTCACACCCATACTCCAGTCACACACATCGACAATCTCCAGACCCATCCATCCCCGGTGGCTGCACCTCCAGCAGCCACCTTTTTTGTTGTGTAGCATTCCAATGCTACATTTTTGGTAAGACCGGAATCCTCTCCTAAACCCTGATCATTAATCCTCTTGGCTCTCCCAGGCTTGCTTCCCAGCCGATTCCACTTACCATTTCTCTAGAGGTAAGGCGGTGACTTGATGATAAAATTCGGCTTGCTGCTTGGGCTGATAGCAGCCGTGGGCTGGGTGAACGCGGCGCCTGTTTTCCCTGCTGGCGCTATTTCCCCGAACAGGATAGATGTAGCTTCTTTGGTCAACTATGTCAATGCCGACAGCATCTACAACCGCATCCAACACCTCCAGGATTACCAGACCCGCTACGCTCAAGCGGATAACCATTGGGAAGTGGCAGCCTGGATCAAGGATGAGTTTGTGCGCTGGGGCTACTCCAATGCCTATCTGTTCAACTTCCTGTGGTCGGGAACCCGGCAGTTCAACCCCATTGCAACTCTACCGGGCTCCGTATTCCCGGATATCTACATCCTGGTGGGCGGCCATTACGATTCATTCTCCGACAACAACCCCCTGCTCTATGCTCCCGGCGCGGACGACAACGCCAGCGGTACAGCCGGCGTCATGGAATTGGCGCGGGTGATGCAGGCAGCGAACTTCCAACCCCGCTGTTCCATCATCTTCACCACCTTTGCCGGCGAAGAGGTCGGCCAGATCGGCTCCGAAACCTATGCCCAACAAGCCCTCGCCGATAGTTTGGATATCCGCCTGGTGATCAATTTGGACATGATCGGCAACAACATCGACCCCCACACCCTGCTCAAGATCCTCCGTTACGACGGCTCACTCGGCCACGCCGCCAACGCAGCCGCCATAACCACCCAATACACTTCTCTGGGTACGCAGTGGGGTTACCA